>NZ_CAKJTO010000052.1:0-36512 GCF_917627405.1 Protofrankia sp. Cj5 | reverse complement strand
TCCTACGATTCGGACTCCGGGCTTTGTGAACATTGTGGCGGTCAGCTGTTTCTCTCGGACATGATTGGGTTCCATCTAGAGATGGGTGAAGATCAAGCTCCGGACAGTGTCGCATCTGCTTACATGCTGGTACATGAGACGCTTCTTCTATTCTCTGTGGTCCGTCATTTCTGGAACCAGGGAGATTTCGTTTCGCTGCGAAATATTCTTCTCGTCAAAGACGGGCCGCTGGCACTTCGAGGTCAGTACTCAAAGCTAGTGCCCAATATTCGCGACCTCCTCCAGCGAGCTCGCGAAAAAGACTGCCCCATACATCTGGTCGGTCAAGAGAAGACTGGGCGTTTCGTCGATCACCTAGCCGAGATTCAAGCTTTCACAAAACCTAAGACTCGGGGCGATTTGCCGAGATTCGCGGTACTTTCGCATCGCTATATCCGCCAAGAGGTCGATCATGCGCCGGAGAGAGTGAATCCTTACGGGCTAAGAACCAACTACGGTGAAAAAGTTCTAGCTAAGTTCGACCCTTATACATCAATGGTGCTGTCAGTGCCTACAGGCGCCTACAATTCGAGTCCGGATTTTCCGGAAAAGACTGCTGATCTGATCGGCTTGGATCGAATTCTTGCGACACTCCCATCGCTGATCAGTCACCAGAATGAGGGAGCTTTGATGCCGATTTCCCTTGCAAACGGTGTCGCGTCTCTGTCATCCTACCCATCGGCGGCGGTACTTAAGTTGTTTGCTCGACTTTGAATTTTTCGCCCTGTCGATTAATGGAGTCGTGCTGCACGCTTCGTCCGGCGATCCGATGATGACGAATTCTATCTGAAATCCACCTAAGCGCGTGTCTCATGTGGGGAGCTTCCTCCGGCAGATGCGTACAGCCGCAAGGGTTTCGCTGCGCCGAGAACCGCCACATGAGACATCCTCTCAGGACGCCGTTGACGCGCGCGACAAGCTCCTGCATCTGTGACACCATCAAGCCGGTGGTGCGCTGATACCGCAACGGTCTTTCCCTCGCATGGCATTGGGTTGTTTTGACGAATAACCAATACCAGCAGGAAAGGCCGTTGTCCATGCGACACGCCGTACTTTGGCAGGCGTTGATCAGACTTGCGGATAATCAATTGGAGAATGCTGTCCTCGGCAGTTCTGAATAAAGTTCAGAAGTTCTAGGAGTAGGGAATTGCATTCATGTCTAGATTTTTCTTACGTATTGTCGCTTCTATTGCGATTAGTACTACCGGCAAAATTGTAACACCGCTTGTTATTTCCGCGATGGGAATTTTGGCGGCAACTAGGGTGAGCTCTTTAATCACTGCTGGGCTATTTCTAGCGGTGATGGCAATTCTGGTCATTATGCTAGTTGCGTCGTTTGCGCTTATCGGAAACCTGGGCGGCGAAGTAGCCTCACTTAATTTGTGCGCACCGAACGATGGTAACTCTATCGGATCATCGTTCCCGAGAATCGAGGGACAAGTAATTCTTGCTACGAAAAGTACTAATGTTGGATTGGCATTAAAGAATAGGAATCTTGTTGTAGTTCCATTCGTCCAACCGCTGGGAAGCGTATGGTATGCCCAAGATCCTAGAGATACAGACAGAGATGGCAAGATTACTGGAAACGTTCGATGCGGCACTGCATATCATGGACGAGGGGAAAAGTTCAAGATAGGTCTTTTGATTACTCGGCAAGGTCTGATAGAATCGGACGAGGAATTCGATAGATTTCCATCAGATCTCGGCACTCATACATCAAATTTTGTTACGATCAGACGTGATCCGTAAAAGGGTGGTCTCCAGCAGTCAGTGCACCGCACGCCTCGCGTCAGGACCCTAAGCAGGAGTTGGAATTGGGCTGGTGGGGCAGGTCAGGAGACTGCCCGATCGCGATCAATTTTGCCGAGCCCCCTGCTTCCAGCAGGATACGGGCGGTGCACTGACCGCTGGAGACCGCCCCCTCAGAGGACGTCAAGGTGCCTCTCAAGGTTCCCGTCATTGCTTTCACCGACGACAAGGGTGAGAGGATCGAGTTCACGCCACGCGTCGCCGCGATCGGCCTGCAGTACCCGGTCGGTCGTGTGCTCCCCCTCCTGTACCCGCCCGGAAAGCCTCACGAAGCCCGGGTTGCCACCAGGCGCTCCCGCGTGATCCCGATCTTCTTTGCCGTCACCTTTGGGTTGGCTTTTGCCGTTACCGGGGTATTCGCTCTGGCGACGACTTGGCCGTGACCCGTGGTTCGGCCGCTGGGGAATGGAGCAGGCAAGCCGCCGAGGCTTCCTTGATCCTAATATAGGCAATTCGGCAACAGTCCGCGCGTAATGGCTGTCGTGTCCCGGGAGGTAATTGATCTTAAGATTGGCGGTTTCGGTAGTGTGCGGGGTTGAGCGCTTGGCGGAGGTTGTCGAGGCGGCGGCGTTGGCGGGTGGAGCCGGTACGGGTGGCGAGTTCGTGGGCGCGAGCGGCGTGGGTGCGGGCCTCGTCGAGTTCACCGCGCAGGCTGAGAGCCAGGGCGAGATCACAGTGGAGGCCGGCTTTCGCGCGGGTGAACGCGGTGTCCATGGCGGTCAGGGCGCGGGTGAGATCGTCGATCGCACCGGTGTCGCCGAGTCGTGCCAGGCAGTGGCCACGCCAGCGGTCCAGATGCACGGCGTCCAACGCGAGGAACGGCAGGTCGAGGTCGTGGTCGTGGTCGGGCATGGCGCGGTGTGCTTGGTCCAGAGCGCGGCGGCACTCGGCCCCGTCGCCCATAGCGGCGGACATCTCGGCCTCCGCGGCGTGCAGCCATGCCTGTAGGCGGGCGGGTATGCGGCGGTGGTGTGCGGCGTAGGTTTCGATGACTCGAGCGCGGGCTTGGGCGGCTTCACCGAGGTCGGCCAGGACGTATGCCTGCTCGGCGTTGGCGAATGCCAGCATGGCGGTATCGCCTGACTCACGGGCGGCGGTGGTCGCGCGTTCGAACAGATGCCATGCCTGGTTCGTCGCACCTGTGTCGAGGGCGTGCCATCCCGCGAGAGCGGCGGCGTCGCCGAGTATGCGTGCGAGTGGCGTACGGGCTGATGGTAGGGGCCCGTAGGTGAGGAGAGCGTCCAGGCTGCGGAGATGACCGTGGAGATGGTCTGCGACTGCTGGGGCGCCGAGTTTCCGGTCAAGCATCCGGATCGCGTCGGTCTGTTCCTGGAGTAGCGCGGCCGTCGTTGGATCAACCGCACGGGCGGCGGTGAGACGTTCCCGCAGTTCTTCTTCCTGGTCGTCGATGGGCTGTGGATGGCGTGGTTGCCGGTCGTGTGAGGGCCGTGGGTCGAGGCCGAGGAGGCGGCGTGCGGCGGGGGGCATCTCCAGACCGTCAGCGATGTCGAGGATTTTTCGGTGGGCGGTGACGTGCCGTTTCCCGTTTATGATCTCGCTCATCCGACCCTGCGAGTACCCGACGGCCTGTCCCACCGTTGTCTGACTGGCGCCTGGCGTCCACCTGATAAAGAGTCGCAGGATTGTCGCACAGTCACGCTCGACGAGTGCGTGTTGCATGTCCGGGCGCTGCCACAGGCTCGATGGCGCGACCGGACGAGCTGAGTTGGTGCGGTTCATCGCCGCAAGCCTTTTTCCATGCTACGGATCATTTCATGTATCCGAGCTGCGGGACATACCCCGGTGAGATGGGTTGTCATGCGACAGAGCGATACATCTGTTATGTCGAAATCCTATGTCCTTGAGGAGGGCGCATGGCAGATGGCGTAATCCTGTACGCTGTGGTTCGCTTTGACGGGGATGCGGAACGAAGGGTCGACAGGGTTATTCTCACATTTCCTACCGCGCGGTCCGCCGACCTCTTCGCGCAGTTCAACAAGTACGTCGACTACGAGGTGGCGCCGATCTCCTTGCTGGATAGTCTGCTGCGGCCTCAGCCGGATCCGGATGATCCAGGAAGATCGGTTGGCGTGGAGGCTGTGTGATGACCAGGATGGTGTTGAACACCACTATTGGTGATCGTTATGTTCATGGGGTACTCGACTCCGATATCCACCCGCTCGGCCGTATCCGGGCTCAGTACAACCTGTCCTATCAGCGACTCGCCCGAATGATTGCGGCTCGCGCACGGGAACTCGGCGTGAAGAACATGGCTGCGGAAAGACAGAAAATCTGGCGGTGGGAACACCGGAACGTGGTGCCGGATGCTGTTTCACAGACCGCTTTGGCATCCCTGCTCGGCGTTTCCGAGGACAGCATCACCGCGCATCCATGGCCCGGCTGGCTGCCGGTTGTCGATTCCGAGCCGTGCGCCGATCTGATCAAACGTCTCTCCACCCAGCTCGATATCGCGATGGGCACCCTGGATTCCCTGACGGCCAGGCCCGGCGTGGTATCGGACATCGCCCGCGACGCCCTGCGTGTCATCGCTTCGTACGCCCGTAGGGACTGTCCGTCACCCGGAAGCTGATCGGGACATGCGACGCGACGCGCCGACGCTCCGGCGGGCTGCCAGGCCCGACCGGGGTGCGGCGTGCGCGGCGTGGTCGCGTGGCTGTCCCGGCCGAAGGCCGGCTTGACCATGTAAGGAAAGTACTCACACACGGCGGCTCGACAGCGAAGAGCACGAAGGTTTGTCGATTGCCGGATTGCGGCAGGCGGGCTGGGCTACGGTGCGGCGATGACTGGACAACATGCTGCGGCGGGGTCGGCGTGGATCGTGCGCGGGGAGCGTTCCGTGTACGCGTCCGAGTGGGTCAACGTGATGTTGACTGACGTGGAGCTACCAGACGGACAGCGTTTCGAACATCATGTGCTGCGGATGCAACAGGTCGCGGCAACGGTCGTCGTCGATGACGCGGCTCGAGTGCTGCTGCTGTGGCGTCATCGATTCATCGATGACCGTTGGGGGTGGGAGCTGCCGATCGGCATCGTCGACCCTGGCGAGACCGCGGATGTCACCGCGGCCCGTGAGGTCCTGGAGGAGACCGGCTGGCGCCCCGGGCCGGTCCGGCATCTGTTGAGTTTCCAGCCGTCGATCGGCATCGCGGACACGCCGCATGAGATCTTCTTGGCTGACGGTGCCGAGGAGGTCGGAGCGCCGACCGACATCACCGAAGCGCAGCGGGTGGAGTGGGTCCCGCTGGCAACCGTCCCTGATCTGATCGCCAAGGGGGAGCTGCGCGACTCACCGTCCATGATTGGTCTGCTCTACGTCTTCGCGGGTCTTCACCGATCGGCTTGACTAGGGGTTCCCGCAACGAGAGCGGCGGACAGGGTCGTGCGGACAGACGCGATGGCGTCGGCTTGGCCTTGGCGGTAGGCGTCAAGGAAGAATCCGGAGACATGCCCCGACGGCGCCGTGGGCTCGATGGTCAACAGTTCACGGACGACGGTGGTGTAGACGTCCGAAAGGCGCCGGAGGTGGCCGGCGGCTATGCGTGCCCGTACCTCGTCGTCGTGCAGCAGAACGAGTAACCGGGCCGTGTCCGGCTCGCCGGACACGGGGGCAGAGCTGGCAGGGCGGTGGGGGTCTCCGGGCGGGTTGGTCACGTGCGAGGGTCCTCCTCCGGGTCGGATGGCGATCGGTGATCCGTGCGGGGCACGTTACGCGGATCGGCATCCGACTCCCATCTCATCGGGGTATATCCCGCCGGTTCGGATGAGCGGGGGCGCCTCGGTCAGGCGCTGCGGAGGTGAAGCACCTGGGCGTGGACGCGCTCGATGCGGCGGCGTTGGCGAACGGACCCGGTCTGGGCTGCCAGGCTCGCCGCTTCGGTGCTGTGTGCGTCCGCGGCCTCGACGTCCCCTCGTCGGACGAGAGCCGTCGACAGGTCGCAGAGCAGACCGGACCGGGCCCGCGTGAACGTCGGGTCCAGCTCGGCCAGGGCTCCGGAGAGAGTGGTCACGGCGTCGGCGTCGGCGTCGCCGAGTTGAGCGAGGCAGTGCCCCTCCCACCGGGCGAGATGGCCGGCGTTGAGCGCAAGGAACGGCAGATCCTCGTCACCGTCGCCGTCCGGGAGCTCCTGGCGGGCCTTCTCCAACGAGTGGATGGCGGCGATGCCGTTACCGGCCCACGCGGCGGCCTCGGCGTGCGCGGCATGCAGCCATGACCGCATCCTCGGGGTGTTGCGGCCGAGGTCGGCGCGCACGTGGGAGATGAGTTCGGCGGCCTCGGCGGGGCGCCCAAGGTCGATGAGGACGTATCCCTGTTCGGCGGCGGCGAATGCGTACAGGTTGGGGTCGTCGGCTTCCCGGGCGGCCTGCTTCGCGGTTTCGAGCAACGTCCAGGACTGGGCGTAGTGGCCGAGGTCGAGAGCCTGCCAGGCGGACAGGGCTGCGGCGTCGGCGAGAACCCACGCGAGGCGGCGGCGGCTCGCCGGGTCGGTGCTGAAGCTGACCATCTCGTGCACCTGGCCGACGTGACGGGCGCTCTGCTCGAACACGGCGACGGCGCCGAGCTGGCGGTCGACGCGGCGGTGGGAGTCGGTCTGCCCCCGCAACGCGCGGATCAGCTCGTCGTCCACGACGGCGGACCGCGCGATCAGGGCAAGCAGGGCGGCGGCGTCCGGCTCGACAGGCGGTGCGGGCGCCGCTGCCGGGGTTGGCTGAGCGGGCAGCGCGGGAAATCCGAGTTCGGCGTGAGTGCGTCTGTAGACATCGCGGAGCAGTCGTTGATAATGCAGTGTCGGAACGATGTGACCGTTTTCCCAGCGGGAGAACTGGGATTGGAGTGTTCCCCGGCTCGGAAGCTGGATTCCTTGCTGTTCCGCGAGCGTGCGCATACGGCGTAGCACGTCGCTCTGGCTCCAGCCGCGGGCGGCGCGTTCCGCCTTCAGCAGCGTCGTGACGGTCTCCATCTTCGGTTCACCTCGTGTCGGGGCAGGCATCAGGTGATGGCAGCAGTATGCACCTCATGATGCACGTCGCGGAGGTCTTGTAGCCACCATACATAACAATACATATCCTGCCGGCTGCTGGAAAGGTCCCGATTGCGGTTTTCTTGAGCTGTCCGGTTCAGCTCAAGAAAGGGGACCCGCCATGCGGGCAGGAATAATCGTCGACGCACGACCGTACACGTTCATCGCTACCTCGGCGCCGGAACCGGTCGTGGATTTCGAGACGAAGCGCGTGAAGGTCGTGGACGGGCAGCCCGTCTTCCAGATCTCGTTGCTCGTGATGTCCGAAGGCGCGGACGGCGAGGTCATCAAGGTCAAGATTTCGAACGAGCCGAAGGTGACAGCCGGGATGTTCGTCACGGTGTCTGGCCTGGTGGCACGGCAGTACACGGTCACCGACCGGCAGACCGGCGCGCTCCGGGCAGGGATGTCCTACCGGGCGGACGCCATCGTCGGCGCGCCTGCGCCCGTCCTCCCGGCCAGCACGTCAACGAAGGCGGGCTGACCCATGGCCCGCACCCTCCACACCACCGTCGACGGCATTCCGTTCTGGCTCGTCCAGCGTGAATGGACAAAGGCATATGAGTTCGCGCAGCGCCGCTACGCGGAGTTCCGCGCGGCACAAGCACTCGCCGACTCCCTCGGCACCTTCTATTTCCGGACACCGCTGGAAACGGTGCTCATCGACCTGCCAGCGGACCCGGTCGAACACGACGACGTGGAACTCGACGGGTGGCACTTCTGCTGGCAATGCGAGCGGTTGACAGACGACCCTGGCCGTCCCGCGCACTGCGAGATGATCGAACTTGTCGGAAAGGTGGCGTGAGCGATGCCCACCGTGGAAATCCGGCGTCCGAAGCGGCCGAACCAACTCACGTTGCTGCGCACCCCAGCGGAACTGATCGCCGTGGCCTGCGCCCGGATGCTGCGGGCCTGGTACCGCGAAATGGTCGTAGTCGCCGTTCTGCTGGTTGCGGACCACTACCTGCGTGCCGGTCTGGGGCGTGTCCCCGGCCACCTGGCGCTGATCGGCGGACTTGCCATGATCCTCGGCTGGCCGGTGTCCCGCCGGCCCGCCGTGGGATGGCTGCTGGCAAGCCGGGTGCGGCGGCGGTGGGCCCGTGCCTGTCGGCGGGCGGATCTCGCGACCCTGGCGGACGCGATACCGCAGGTGCGTCGGGTCCGGCGGGTGCCGGTCGGGGACCGTCTTCTGCTCCGTCTACCCGGCGGTCTGAACCCGTCGACGCTGGAGAAGGCGGCCGACACGCTGGCGGTGAGTCTGCGGGCGGGCCAGGTCCGGTTGGAACGGGCCCGGCTCGACGCATCCACGATGACAGCGACCATCGTGCGCCGAGACCCCCTGACCGCTGCCGCTCCGCCCTGGCCGTTCCTGGCGGGGCCTCGGGTGTCGCTGTGGGACCCGATCCCGGTCGGTGTCGACGAGAACGGCGTGCCGGTCACGATCAGTCTGCCGGAACGCAATGTGCTGCTCGGCGGGGAGCCGGGCGCGGGCAAGTCGGCTGCGCTGGCCCAGCTCGTCGCGGCTGCGGCCCTCGACCCGGACGCAAAGATCACCTTGTTGGACGGCAAGCTTGTCGAACTGGCGTGCTGGCGCGGGGTCGCTGAGGACACCGTGGGTACGAACATCGGCGAGGCGATCGATGTCCTTGAAAGCCTGCGGGCGGAGATGGACCGCCGGTACACCCGGCTCCTGGAGTCCGGGGCGCGCAAAGTCACCCCGGATGACGGGCTGCCCCTGCACGTCGTGGTGATCGACGAGCTGGCGTACTACCTGCTCGGTGGCACCAAGAACGAACAGGCGGCGTTCGCGGAAGCCGCGCGGGACCTCGTCTCTCGCGGCCGTGCGGCCGGGATCATCGTGCTCGGCGCGACGCAGAAACCCTCGGGTGATGTCGTCCCCACCTATCTGCGGGATCTGTTCGGGTTCCGGTGGGCGTTGCGCTGCTCCACCCGGGATGCCTCCGACACCATCCTCGGCGCGGGCTGGGCCTCGCAGGGCTACTCGGCGGCCGACATCGACCCTGCCGCGCGGGGTGTGGGGTGGCTGCTCGCGGAAGGCGGAACCCCGGTTCGGCTGCGGGCCCACTACCTCTTGGATGACGAGCTGGCGCATATCGCCCGGAGGGCCGTCGCGATACGGGGTGCGGGCTGGACTCCGGATCGCGGTGATGTCACAGCGCCCGGTGGGTCGGAACCCGGGGAACTGGCCGATGAGTGGGAGGCGTTCGCGGCCGACTACCAGCAGCGCAACCGCGGGGGCTGCCCGGACGACGGACCGCCGGCCGGCGGAAACAGGTGACGGATGGCGCCGCGTGTCCCCTCCTGGCCATTTCTTCCCCTCTTCATTTCTGCCGCTCGCCTTCCTATCCAGTTTCCGTCCCTCGCTGCCAAGGAGATGTCATCAGCACAGCAGAAGCCCCGCATCGGTCCGTGGTGTTTCCCGTCATCCCCGAGGCCGTGACCGACGTTCTCGACCGGGCTCGGGCCGGCACGCTGGACCGCTGGCAGGAACAGGCCGCATCCACCGGGTGGTGTTCCACGCCGATCCGGCTACGCGGCGAGATCGTGCACATCGACCGGATCAGCGGTGCCAGCCGGGTCGTCTACAGCACCGCGGGCGAACCGGACGGCATTCTGCTGACGTCGTGCAAGAACCGTCGGGCGACAGCCTGCCCGTCCTGCTCGCACATCCATCAGGGCGACTGTTACCAGCTCACCGCGGCCGGGATGCGCGGCGGGAAGGGCGTCCCGGCGACGGTCGCCGAGCATCCGCTGTTGTTCGTCACGCTGACGGCTCCCGCGTTCGGTGCGGTCCACTCCCAGCGCAACCGGGGCCGGCCCGTGCAGGTCTGCCACCCCCGGCGCGGGGACAGCTGCTCCCATGGCCAGTCGGTCGCTTGCTGGGAGCGTCACGCGGCGGACGACCCGGCGCTCGGTGAGCCGCTGTGCCCGGACTGCTTCGACACCGCTGGTCTGCTGCTGTGGAACAACCGGGCGCCGGAGCTGTGGCGGCGGACCCGCGTCCGTCTCGTCCGAATGCTCGCCCGTCATGCCGGGCGGACGGTGCGGGTCACGGAGGCAACGGTACGGATCACATTTGTGAAGGTCGCCGAGTCGCAGCAACGCGGGGCGATCCATCTGCACGGCATCCTGCGGGCGGATGGCCGCGACCCTGCCGACCCGAAGGCGATTGTGCCGCCACCAGGGTGGGCCACCGCCGACGTGCTCGCCGACGCCGTACAGGACGCGGTCCGCCGCGAGCGGGCGCCGTGCCCCGACCCGGACGACCCCGACGCGATCCGGGACGTCCGCTGGGGTGACCAGCTCGACATCGAACCGATCAGCGGGACCCGGGCGGCGGGATACCTCGCGAAGTACACGACGAAGGGAACCGACCCGTTCGGCGCGCTGGATCGCCGCATCCGCTCGCTCGACGACCTCGACCGGCTCCCGATCACCGGGCACATGCGGCGCCTGGTGGAAACCGCGTGGGAACTCGGCGGCCGACCGCACCTCGCGGATCTCGGACTCCGGCGATGGGCGCACACCCTCGGGTTCGGCGGCCATTGGATGACCAAGAGCCGTACCTACTCGACGACGCTCGGAGCGCTGCGGGCGGCACGAGCCGACCGGCACCGGACATCGGCGGCTTCCGGAGCCTTGGCGGTCGACAGCGCATCGTCGGACTTCTTCGTGGCGTCCTCGTTCGTCTACGCCGGTACTGGCTACCGCACCAGTGGAGATCTCTGGTTGGCATTGTCCGCGGCGGCGCACGCGCGGGAGAAACGGGTGCTCTCCCGTGAGGAACAACGCATCGCCGACCATCCTGCCGGCTTCGGCTCCGGCTCGTATCAGTTCCCGGTTCCCTCCGAGAAAGGACAGTAACCATACCTCGTACCGAGTGGTTGACCGTGGTTGATGTGCTTACCGAGCTGCGTATCCCGCGTTCGACGTTCTACCGCTGGCGTCAGATCGGACAGGGTCCGCAGGGCGTGAAGCTCCCGAACGGCGAGATCCGTATCAGTCGGCGTGAGCTGGACCACTGGATCGACGATCTGTCGGAGCGTGCGGCGTGAGCGACGACGTCAGGTTCTGGGACATCAAGAAGCGGCCGGACCGTAAGACCCGTCCCTACCGGGTGCGATGGGCGGTCGCGGGCCGGGAGTGGGAGAACTACTTCGCGACGAAGGCGCTCGGGGAGAACTTCCGCGGGCAGCTGATGAAGGCCGCGAAGCGGGGGGAGTCGTTCAGCGAGACGACAGGTCTTCCGGTGTCGATGGAACGGGAGCGGACCGCGCCGACCTGGTATCAGGTTGCCCGGGAGTACGCCCGTGCGAAATGGCCGACGGCGGCGGCGAAGTCGCGGCGGGCGACCGCCGATGCGCTCGCCACCGTCACCATGGCCCTGGTATCGGACGGTCGTGGGCAGCCGGACCTCCGGTTGATCCGGAGGGCGCTGTACTCGTGGGCGTTCAACTTCGGTCCCCTGGCCGTGTCTCCGCCGGACGATGTCGTTGCTGCGCTTGCGTGGATGGAAGAGCGGTCCTTCCGCATTACCGCGCTCGCGGAGACGCAGATCGTGCGGGTGGCTCTCGACGCGTGCGCGAAGACCTTGACGGGGACTCCGGCGGCGGCGAGCACCGTACGGCGTAAGCGAGCCGTCTTCCATCACGCGCTCGGGTATGCGGTCGAGCGGCGCTGGCTCGACGCGAATCCGGTGGACCGGGTCCAGCGGCGGGCACCAGAGGTTGCGAAGACGGTGGACCGTCGGGTTGTCGCCAATCCGGCGCAGGTCCGGGATCTACTCGCGGCCGTCGCCGGGCAAGGGACGACGGGCCGGCATCTCGTCGCCTTCTACGGGTGCCTCTACTTCGCCGGTACTCGGCCATCCGAGGGGTTGGCGTTGCGGGAGTCGGACTGTTTCCTACCGGACGACGGCTGGGGCCGTCTGGATCTGGTCGCCAACGAACCGCGTGCCGGCCACGGGTGGACGGATGGTACGGCGCCTCGGGAGCGACGTGGGCTGAAGCGGCGGGGTGAGAACGAAATCCGCCCGGTGCCGATCCCACCGGAGTACGTGCGGATGCTGCGGGAGCACATCGACACCTTCGGCGTCGGCGTGGACGGGCGGCTGTTCCGTACCGCGACAGGCGGTGCCCCGCAGGAGAGCACGTACTCCCGCACCTGGCGGAAGGCCCGGGAGAAGGCGTTCACCCCGGAACAAGTCGCGTCGCCGCTCGCCCGACGCCCGTACGATCTGCGCCACGCCGCGGTGTCCCTCTGGCTCAACGCAGGTGTACCGTCGACCGAAGTCGCCCGCCGCGCCGGCCACAGCGTTGACGTCCTCCTCCGTGTCTACGCCAACTGCGTTGACGGCCAGGACCTCGCCATCAACGACCGCATCGCCGAAGCCCTCGGTCCGCCTGATCCTTCTGGTGATCAAGAGGTTGTGGAAAACGAAGCAGAACCTGATTGCGACCGGGAGCATAGGAAGAACAGGCCAGCTAATACTACAGGGCTAGATCCTTATTAATCCAAAATGAAGTAATTAGAGTAGCCGATCTGCATTTTTGGCACGTTTGTGCTGGTCAATGACCTGCAGTAACAAACATCATACTCTACCTACTTTCATTCTCCTTAATAATGCTTGGATTACGATCATATCTTTCTACATGGAATTGGGCTGTTTGTCCCGGCGGTAGCAAGTGGTGGAGGTGACACCCGACGCCCGCCTCGTGCTGGGACCCTAAGCAGGGGGTTCGAATCAGGCTGGTGGGGCAGGCGAGGAGCCTGCCCGATCACGATCAGCTTACCGAATCCCCTGCTCCCACCACGATGTGGGCGTCGCTTCGACCGGTTGACGCCAACCTCTTCCGGGTCAGGCGGACCCGACGTCTGCTCGGCACGCTCCCGAGATAGCTCGGTCCGCTCGCTGGAACGCTATGCCCGGCCCCGAAGCCGTCGCCATCACCGATCCCGCTGCGCGCCGTCGCATCTGATGGGAATCAAATCCAGAGTCATCACCAAGACTACCTTTTTCCTCCTGTGTGAGCATCGTGAACGGCACCCCAAGCAGGTCCGCAGCGTGCTCGCCGACCTGGCCGCCACTGGTAGCCTCCCCCCGGCGACCCGGCGCCGCTGTTTATGGTCGACACCGGCTACGACCCCACCGCGATCGCCCACGAACGCGGTGGGGAGCACGTACAGACCCGAAGCCGAGGCCACCAAAGACCAGCTGGCGCAATTCCTGCGCGATGACCTCGCGCTTGGAACTCAACCCGGACAAGACACTGGTCACTCACGCTCGCACCCGGGCGGCCCGCTACCTCGGCTACGAGATCATCGCCCAGCACGGCAACGACGAGGTGACCAACGGCCGCTGGTCGGTCAACGGGACCATCGCGCTACGAGTGCCACCGGACGTGATCAATGCCAAACGTGCCCCCGACCGGCGCCACGGCAAACCCTGGCACCGGTCGGCCCTGCAGAACCTGGACGACTACGACATCGTCTCCACGTTCGGGGCCGGATACAGGGGCATCGTCGGCTACTACCAGCTCGCCCATGACGTCTGTCGATGTTGAAGACCCTGGCAGCCAAGCACCAGTCCACCGTGTCGAAGTGCCGTGGCGCGCGATGGCCTTCCTCTGTGAGGCACAGAAAGGGGGTGTGCTGCGCCAGGTCGGCGACGTCTCAAGGAATCAGCTCGGGGGTGAGGTTGTCACCATTTCCCACAGAATGGTGATGCCGTCAAGACTGCCGGTGGCCAGCCAGCGGCTGTCCGGTGACCAACACAAGGCCGATACCGCAGCGCGGTGGTCCTTGATGGTCGCTTGGTGCACCGGCTCAACGGGGTTGGCCACTCCCCAAAGGACTACTGTTTTGTTCCTGCTGCCGGTGGCCAGCCAGCGGCCGTCCGGCGACCAACCCAACGCCGATACCGCAGCGCTGTGGTCCTTGAGGATACTCCGGTACGCCGGGTCTGCCATGTCCCACAGTCTGACCGTCTTGTCATCGCTGTTGGTGGCCAGCCAGCGGCCGTCCGGCGACCAACACAACGCCGACGACATGGCAGTGCGGTTGAGGGTGGTCCGCTGTTCGGGTTGGGCCGGGTCTGCCATGTCCCACAGTCTGACCGTCTTGTCATCGCTGTTGGTGGCCAGCCAGCGGCCGTCCGGCGACCAACACAACACCGGCTGAGATGCTCCAACGAAAAATGATGGAAAGACCGGAAAGATCAGCTTTGTATGGCGGATGGTCTTTCCTGGGGAGTTGAAGGTGATCCGCTGTTCGGGTTGAGTCGGGTCTGCCATGTCCCACAGCCTGATCGTCTTGTCATTGCCGTTGGTGGCTAGCCAGCGGCCGTCCGGCGACCATGCGGCCGCAAGTGTCTCCGTGATGATACGACCGGTGAACTTAAGGTTGGCCCGGTGTACCGGTTCCGTCGGTTCCAGCAGATCCCATAGTTTCCAGGGATTCCAGGAATCCGAGTGAGTGATCAGCCATCGGCCGTCCCGTGACCAGTACAACGAATGCACAGCGGATAGGCCGACGTTGTGGTGCGGGATGGCCGCTCGGCGTATCAGCGTGGTCCCCACTGCGGACCTGTTCCGGGGTACGGCTGACGGAGGTAGCAGGCCAGGAAAGAGAGGAGCGATGTCCGCCGAGTATGCCGAGGGCTCGGGGGGGATCAGTCGTCTGGGGAAAATCGGTTCGGCGTCCGGTTTCGCGCGCCCTGCGAGTACCGAACGGATGTTGGTGAGCAGGCGGCTCTTGGCCTCGTCCACCGACAACTCGAACAGGTCAAAGGACACCACGCCATCGAGCGGGTAGGGCCGAGGGCAGTCCTCCACTCGGACTGGGACCAGCTTGAGGGCGAACCCGCCTGGGTCGCTGCGGTAGGCAGCCTGCCACTCGGTCTGCCCGTACACAGAACTTAGGTAGGCGTGCGACAGAACCGCAAGCGTCCGGTCCGCGCCGCGCACGCCGTCGTTCATCCGGCTCATCCAGTGTGCTCCCGGAACGAAGTCCCACGCCTGGATGAGGACACTGAAGTCTGCTGCTTCGAGTTGCCACGCGATCCACTCGGCCCACTCCCGGTCAGCACTCGTATAGGACACGAAGAAGTCCCACTTCAGCGATTGGCCATCGGTCGTGTCGCCCGCGCCGGACTGCAACCTTCTGTTCCGGAGTTCAGGCACGCCCACCAGCCGGTCTTTTTGGTGGCTGTCGACATCTTCCGGCCTGTGATATCGGGCGCTTGAGTCGCCCCGCCGCGAGCGGGACGGTGGTGTTGATTGTGGTGGTCATTGGCTTGCCCCGCGACACTCCCTGAGTCGTCCTGCTTCGGATCTTCGTTCGCACCTGCGTCGGCCGGCTCACCGAGTTACGGTGAAGTTGCTTCAGGAAATGACCTTCCGCGCAGGAAACCCTACCGCGCCGAGCGAGAAGACAGCCGGCGGTGTAGGCACGGTTGTCAGCCGGCGCCCAGGGCGGTTCATCACCTTGGCCTTGTGGCACGGCTCCGCGGGTGACCACATCGGCAGGCGGGCCGCGAACGCGCCAGCCTCGGTGTTTCGTGACCGCTGAGCCTCCGGCTTGCGCAGTGCCCCGACCTGCATCAATGGACAATATGTCCAGTTTTGTACGTGCACCTTTTTGGTGCAGCCCCGGAAGCCTGTCATCGCAGGTCACGGCGTTGTTGATGTTCAGTCATGAAAGGCCGAGGCCAGCGCGCCCGTGGTCGGGGTGGCTGTCTCCAGGCCGTCCAGGCCGGAGGTCGGCGTCGTCCAGACCTGCCCGTAGCCGATGGTGGGGAACAGGGCTGCGGCCAGAAGGAGGGAGACCACGACCCGGGAGGGGAGATCCTGGAGTCGTTTCTCGGCCGCGCCGGTCTCCCAGCGAGGGCGGCGTCGACCATCTCGACAGGGACGACCTGGGTCAGTTCGCCGAGGTGGCCGGGCGCGAACCGTCCCCCGGCTACCGTGATCACACGGTGGATGACAGACTGTGCGGACAGCGGAGCCTCCCGGTGGCGAGGTTGTCGTGTGCGGACAGACCTCTCCTACCCAGGCTCCGCTGCCGTCTCGGAGATCGACACATCTGGTGGCAGCAAGCGGACGCTTCTCGATCAGATGCCGGAAACCCCTTGACGGCACGCGAGAGCCGTTAAGTGAGCGGCTTTGGGGTAGGCCCCCGGGACACCGCCCCCCGTCCGGGCTTTACCTCTCCCGGCCCGGATGCCGACTGCGATGGTCAGGGGCGTAGGGTTCCGGAGATTACCCGGACGCGTGGCGGGAGGTGGCGGTGGTAGCTGGTTTCGATGTGTTCGTCTCCTATGGCCATGCCGACCAGCCGTGGGTGCGGGTGCTGGCGGAGAACCTCGAACGTGCTGGCCTGCGCGTGTTCTACGACGAGTGGGAAATCGGCCCTGGGGACGTGCTCGCCCACCGGCTGGACGCCGGCATCCGCACGTCAACGTCCGGGATCTTGGTGGTCAGCCCGCATGCGCTGTCCCGACCGTGGGTGAAAGAGGAATACGCGGCCATGCTCAGCCGGGTCGTTGCCGGCCGCCAGCGGCTGATCCCGGTGCTGCTGAAGAACGCGGACCTGCCGCCGTTCCTGACCTCCCGGGTCTGGGTCGACTTCAGCCAGGTTGCCGACGAGGACGGCTACTGGGCCAGGGTCGGCGAGCTGGTGGCCGAGCTGCGCGGCCGGCGGCGCACCCGGCCTACGGCGGATGGGAGCTTGCAGCCGCCCCCGGGGTTGGTGACCCGCCCGGAGAGTCCACGCACCGCCACATTGCGGATCACCCCGAATGCGGTGACGCTGACCACCGCCGACGGTACAGCCGGCGGCCGGCCCGCCGGTCTGGACTGGTCGGCCGGCCAGAAGCTGCTGGAGCTGGAGCGGGTCCGGACCCGCCGCTCCGCGACCGGCGGGCTGCCCGCGAAGGCCTCCCCGACGGCTACCACAGCCGATCCCGTGGACTCGGCGTTACGGGACGTCGGCCGGATGCTGGGTGAGAGGTTCCTGCCCGCCGGCGTCGCCGCGGCGCTGGCCGCAGAGGTGGACGCGGCGGTGCGGGCGGGAGCGCCGCTGCGGCTGGCCGTCGATGTTGCCGACGATGCCGGCACCGCAACAGATACCGGTCTGGGGCTGGCCGACCTGCCCTGGGAAACGCTGACGCTCCCCGGCAAGCGGCGGCCCCTGGTTCTGCACCCGCGGGTGGAGCTGCACCGGGCGGTCGGCGGGTTGGGGCCCACGCCGGCGATGAAAATCCACGGACCCCTGCGCATCCTCGCGGTGATCGCGAGCCCGGAGCGCGGGGGTGAGCTGCTGGACTACGAGGCCGAGCTCGCCCGCATCCTCGATGCGGTCGCCGACGCCCGCCGCCAGGGCGAGGCGTACGTGCGCATCCTGAGCTGGGGCAGCCGGGCCGCGATCCGCGCGGCGCTCCACGACAGAAAGACCCGGTTTCACGTCCTGCACCTGTCCTGCCACGCCCGCCCCGGCCTACTCGTCCTGGAAAAGGAAAACGGGGACGCCGACCCGCTCGACGCGAAGACGTTCGCCGAGAAGGTACTCGTCGCCGGCCGAGGGGTGCCCCTCGTGGTGCTCTCCGGCTGCTCCACCGCCCTGCCCGGCACCGCAACCGATCACGACCCAGACGACGGGAGCGACGAAGACGGGCAGCGGCTGCTGCCGGGGTTGGCCCGTGGGCTGCTCGCCCACGGCGTGCCCGCTGTGGTGGCGATGACCGCCCGGGTCACCGATCTGTACACTACCGAGCTGACCTCCCGGTTCTACGCCGAGCTGGCCGGACGGCAGCTCAGCGAGCCTTTGGCCGCCCTCGCCGACGCCCGCCGCGCCGTCGAGGACGAGCGGGCAGGCATGCCGGCCTCCGACCGGCGAGCCGGGCGGGCGGAATGGGCGACTCCGGCGCTGTTTCTGCGCGGCCCGTCGATCCCGCTGTTCGACCCCACCGCCAAGTTCGAGAAGATCGATGACCCTCCCGAACCGGTGCTGGCCGATGGGATCGCGGTCCGCCGGGTCGGGGAGTTCGTCGGCCGCCGCGCCGACATGCGAACCCTGCTGCGGGTGCTGCGCGGCGAGCGGGCGGGCGTGGTCATCCACGGCTTGGGCGGGGTTGGCAAGTCCACCCTGGCTGCCGAATTGGTCACCGCCCTCGGCAGCGAGGCCGGGCTGGTGGTGTCGTTGTCGGGTCCGGTCGCCGTCGACCAGATCCTCACCACGATCGCCAAGCGGCTCTGGGAGTGGTGTATCGCCCACAACATCGACAAAGACGACGTCTGCCGCCGGCTGGTCGGCGAGTTACGCACCGGGCAGACTCCCTGGGCCGACCGGATGGGCCTGCTCGCCGGAGAGCTGCTGCCCCGTCTGCCGGTGACACTGCTGCTCGACAACGCCGAAGACAACCTCGCCCCGGACGGGCCCGGCGCCGGGCAGGCGTTCCTCGACGACCAACTGTGCACGTTCCTCGCCAGCTGGGTGGCCCTCCCGCGGCAGGCGAAGGCGAAGCTGCTGGTGACAAGCCGCTTCCCGCTGCCGGTCGACGCAGCCACGGCACGGCGTTTGGCTGTTCACCATCTCGGTGCGCTGTCACCTGCCGAGACCCGCAAGCTGCTCTGGCGACTGCCCGCGCTGAACGACCTCACTCCCGACGAGCAGACCCGTGCTATCGCCGACGTCGGCGGCCACCCCCTCACCCTGGAATACCTCGACGCGCTGCTCACCGACGGCCGCACCCGTTTCCATGACGTCGCCGCCAAACTTGAACACGCCCTGCACGACCGCGGCATCAACAATCCAGCCGCCTGGTACAAGACGGTGAACGGGGATCTGGACATTGCGCTGGCTGAAACCGTCACCTTGGCCGTCGACGACATCGTCCTCGACGGCCTGCTGGCCCGTCTCGATAGTGTCCCCTTAGCCCGCCGGCTGCTGGCTGGTGCATCCACTTACCGGCTGCCTGTCGACCGCACCGGCCTGGCCTGGCAGGTCTCCCAGGTCGCCGAGCGATCCGCCGACCCCGACACTGACCCCCAAATCGCCGAGAACCCATTCGGTCACGCCCGGGAACACGGGGCTGCTACCCCCGGCCATGCCGAGGCGCATGCGCAACAACACCCACCGCTGGTCATCCCGGACCTCTTCGACCACGCTGTGGCGACCCTGTTGGCGCTGGGCCTGCTCACCCCCGGCACCGGCGACCAAGACTCGTTCACCGTGCACCGCTGGACCGCCACCGCCATCCTCCGGCGAACCAACCCGGACCAGGTTAACGACGCCCACCGCCGCGCTGCCGCCTACTGGCAGTGGCGTGTCAAGGTCGGACCCCAGGAGCGGCTTGACGACGACACCCAGCTAACCGCCCGATTCATCATCCAATTCGTCGCCCAAGTTGTCGAAGCCGGCCACCACCAGCTCGCCGCCGGAGACCCCGAGGGCCTGATGTCAACTACCTACGTCGCCTGTCTGCAGCTGCAGGTCTGGGGTCTTTGGGACTGGGAAGAACGGATTTGCCGCCAGACTCTGCTCCACCTCCCCCCCACCAGCCGGCAGGCCGCCCATTTCACCCACGAGCTCGGCAACATCGCATCCCGGCGCGGGGACTACACCGCTGCCGAAGACCACTACAGCAAGACCCTCACCGTCTTCGAAGAGCTCGGGGACCGAGCGAGCGCCGCCCGCGCCCGCCACAATCTCGGCAATATCGCGCTCCAGCGCGGGGACTACGCAGCTGCCGAAGACCACTACAGCAAGGCCCTCACCACCCTCGAAGAGCTCGGGGACCGGACCGACATCGGCCGCATCTACATTCAGCTCGGCGCGATCGCCCATAAGCTGAGGTATTATCGGGCCGCCGAAGACCGCTACAACCAGGCCCTGGGGATCGCCGAGGAGCGCGGTGACCGAGCCGGCATCGCCTATGCTCACCACCATCTCAGCGCCGTCGCATTCCGGCGATTGGATTTCTCCGCCGCCGAAGAGCACTGCCACCGAGCCCTCGCCGCCTTCGCGGATCTCGCGGCTGGGGAGCCGACCCGCATCGCCGACGTCTACAGCCAGCTCGGCGCGATCGCCTACGCGCGGGGAGACTCCCAGGCCGCCGAAGAGAGCATCAACGAGGCCCTCGCCATCTTCGAACGGCACGGCGACCGCGCCAACGTTTCTCGCAGCTACCACGAACTCGGAAACATCGCATGCCAGCGGAACGCCTACCCGGTTGCCGAGAAGTACACCCTCCAGGCCCTGGCGATCGCCGAGGAGCTCGGCAAACGGGAGGGTATCAACCGTATCTACGGCCAGCTCGGCATGATTGCCCGCGAGCGGGGGGACTTCCAGGCTGCCGGGGAATACTGCCGCCAGGCCCTGGCGGCAGCTCAGGAGTTTGGCAACCAGGCCGGTATCGCCTCCGGCTTCGCCGCGCTCGGGGGACTTTACGCCGAGCAGGGACAGGAGGCCGAGGCGGCGCGGTGGATCGCGAGGAGCCTAGGGATCCTTGTCCAATACGGTCTGCTCGGCACGCTGGAGGCAACCGAGGGGATCATCAGGCTGGCCCTGCTGCGGGAGACGCTCGATGACGAGGCGCTCCACGCCATCCTCGCGCAGCACCTGTCCCGTGACGACATCGCTTTCATCGTCAGCCTGCTCGACGTGCTCGGCTCCATCACGGCCGGTAGGTCTGCTGAAGACGTCCGCAGCGCCCTCCGCGGCCTGCTTGACTCCCCTGCCGCGGCCGACAGTCGCGAGACCGAGCCCAGCGCGTAATGTCCACAGGACTTTCGCACTCCCTCAGCCCCGCTGCCATGCCGGTGGCAGATCCGGCGCAATATCCGGCGTAGTGCGGGTGACGTACTTCGCCATCTCCCGGGACGACCAGTGCGTCAGGCCCGTTTCGGTGGTCTCCACCGGTCAGTGCACCACCCGCATCGTGCTGGGATCCATGGGGTTCTGGCATGAGGCGGACGCCCGGATGATGCACTGACCGGTGGAGACCACCGGTAGCGTGCTCCCCGTCCGGTGCTGTCGATGTAGAGTTGTGCTGATCCGTTGCTTGGATCAGGGACTTTTCAAAGGGCGGTATCAAGTGGTGGAGGCGACACCCGACGCCCGCCTCGTGCTGGGACCCTCAGCAGGGAGTTCGAATCGGGCTGTTGGGGCAGGCGAGGAGCCTGCCCGATTGCGATCAGCTTACCGAACCCCCTGCTCCCAGCACGATGCGGGCGTCGCTTCGACCGGTTGACCTCGCCGCCATTCGTGACCTGTTCCACAGGCAGGCGCTCTTCGACCACGACGTCCGGATACGGCGGGTGGCGGTGGAGGCGATCGCTGCGGGCTGGCGGGATGATCCCGGCACGTTGCCGCTTCTGCGGGAGCGGGCCACTGATGATCACTGGGCTGTGCGGCGGGTGGCGGCGCAGGCAGTTCGGCAAATCGAACGAAGGTAACGAAGCGCGTGACGGGGCTGATGGCGAGCCTTGCCGGGACGGTGGGAACGGATCGGCACTGCACGGGCGGATGACGGGCGCATACGGCGTCTTCGCCCGGATGCTTCCCTATTTATGCTGGTCAACGCCATGATCTACGGAGGTGGCAAGCCCGCTTGAAAACCGCTAGGGATGGCAACGCTCCTCGTGGGTTCGAATCCCACGCCCTCCGCTCTGACCAGCACCTTTGACCTGAATCCGCAGGTCATGGCTATTTTAGATCTTCTTTTTTTGATCTTTTTGTGGCTCGCGGCTGTCCGGCTGTGCCCGGCCGTGAGTGGTCATCTACGGCCGTCTGTGGGGAATATGTGGGGACGATCAAGAGGCGTCCCCAGGGTTCAGGACGGTGTCGATGCGGTCTCGGGAAGCTTGGTCCTGGCCGGCGAGGCACTTCGCGTAGACGTGCAGCAGGACCGCGACGGAGTGCCCGGCCCACTCGGCGACCTGGGTCGCGGGGACGCCCGCGTTCAGCCAGGTCGACACCGCAGCGTGACGTAGATCGTAGGGCGTGCCAGCGAGCGGGGAGGCGACCTCGCCAGCCGTGAGTGTCCGGCGGCGGGCATCCTCAACGTAGTAGATCACCCGGTGGGCGCCCGCCCTGAGCCGGAACACAGCCGAAGGTTCACCGACGAGTGCTCGGACCCCGTGGGGACGAGGATCGTTCGACAGTTGCGTTACCGCCGTCAGCCCTCGGCGCGCTGTCACACCGTCGAGCTTGCGCAGTTCACGCAGCGCCCGTATCGTCCACTCGATCCCGTACGCCACCGTCAGGTCAGGCCGAACTCGGCCATCACGTCCCGGTGCGCCATGCGCGGTTCACTGGACGCAAGCGCAGCCCGCGCGGCGGTCAGGTCGGCCTCATCTTCGGCTGCTTCCAGCTCTCGCAAATCATCGATCGAGATCACCGCGGCCACGGCACGACCATGACGGGTGAGCACGGTCCGTGCGTGCGCGTGTTCCGCCTTGGACACGATCTCGCCGAGATGGTCCCGCGCCTCACTGATCGGTATCTCAGTCACACCCCATGTTGTACGAACCGGGGAGACTGATGGGCGCACTGTCGGCCCGTGCGGCGCACTTCTGGCGCACTGCGAGGGCGCCACGGCGCCGGCCTACGACATCCCCGGCGACGTAGGCCCCGCTCGTTGTGCCAACCTTCCGTACGTGTTCAGGCCGCGGATGCGGCTGTGGCGCCGTGCGGACGTCCAGGCGTGGGTGGCCAGGAACCGGTCATGACTACATGCCGTGGATGCTCTGGATAACGCGGGACCGTCGCCCTGTTGTTGCGTCAAGATGCACAATAATCTTGGTTTTTCCTCGATCTGAATTAGAGCGACCGGCAATAGGGACGCGGCGTCGCGGGGCTGGGGCACGCACCTCGCTACATCGCTTCCCATCCATCGCTGCGCGATGCACGGGTACCCCGGCTCGTCGGTCGACACCCCAAGGACCAGGGCGACTCCCTCCTCCGCCTTGCGATGTACGCACCCCAGCCCCGCTCCTTAATCCACGTCCCTATTGCCGGGCGCTCTTATACACCCTTGATCGAGATCGTTGCGACCCGAGAAGCCGAGAAGGCCTGCGAGTGATCGATGTGGGCACGATGTGGGCACGCCGGTTCGACGTGTGGGCACCCTCAGCTGCTCCTCGGCGTCGGCAGTCCATGCACAGGGCGTGCATGCGATCACCCCTCCTCTCCGGTGTCGTCGGGCCCGAGGGCGGCGGCGATCCGCGGTCGCGCCGCTTCGTCCTGCCCGACTGTCAGACCCAGAAGGTAAGATTTTTTATCCATGAGCACAGCCGATGACCGGACCTGGGCACATGCACTGGTCGACGAGCTGGTGGGCCAGCCCGATCAGGCTGCCGACAGGGCTGTAGCGGTTCTGCATGCTCATGCTGCGGCGCTTGCGTGGGTGCGTGACACCACCAGGTTCTACCCAGCGCCGCCCAGTATCGCGGCGGAGTTGAACAGCGTCGCCATGCGACTACGTACTGGGGCTGACGAGGGCGATCCAGTGGCCGTGCTCGGCCGGGTGGCGGTCGACGCGCTTGCCGCTTACCGGGCAGGCGTGGCCGTATGAGCGGCTATGGTCCTTGACGACCTCGTGCTGAGCGCGGGGCTGGCCGGTACTGGCAACGAACACCACCGTAGGGAGTTGTCCCGGCTGCTGCGTGGCGCCATCGACGGCGGTCCGGCCTTGGATGTGCCGGCACTATGCCTGGCTGAAGTCACGGCAGCCCGTCCCGCCCTCGCTGGGCACCTCGCCGATATCATAGCTGCGGCGCTTACCGGCGCGATCGACATCTGCGGGCTGAGCCGCATCGACCACATCTAAGGGCGTCCCTGCCGACCTGCTGTCATTGTGAATGATTCCCGTAGGTCGTCGGCGGGGTGGGGATGGCTCAGCCGATGCGGTGGCCAGGTGTTTCAATCCCTTCAGGGATGATCAGTGGCAGATCCGGGCCGCGGCGTTCTTGAGGGTCATTACAAGACCAGCGGGCCATAGAAAATTATACGGAGCTTCTCGAGCTGCTCGTCCGCAAACACGGCCTGCTTACCCGAGACGGTCGTAACCCCGATCGACATGATTATCTCTTCAGGAAGGCGAGCGAACAGCTGGACCGCTCAACCACGCCCGTGTGCCGCGCCGACGAACCGTTGTGGCAGGAGACTGACCCGCGCCGTCGCCCGTGTCGGACCGGGTGGCGATTCGAGGAGGAAACCGTGCTTCGCCTCGCGCGCTGCGGCCGGGTATCGGTGGCACCCGGCCGCGGCGCGCGAATATCTCCGCGGGCACGCCGCGGCCCAGCGTACGAAGACGTTCAGATCCCTCCGTGATTCACCTGCGGCTCTGCCCGCGGCCGCGTCAGCGACACACCACTGGCCGTGCCAACACCGCCAGAGAGCGGTCGGTCAAATCGTGACCGTGTGCCGGAGAGCCCTGGCCCGAGGCGGCTCAGTGGATTCGCGAATCGGCCGCGGGCTCCGCGCGGCTGAAAGCTCCGCTCGACTGAAAGCTCCCTTTCGCCTCACCACGAGATGTCACAACGACGGTGCATCGCGCGGGTGACCCTCAATGCCAGGTTTATCTCGCCGGGCTGGCATCGAGCGCGCGGTGGAAGAATTCGGCGGTGTCACGCCGGATCTCCACCGCGTGTCCGGTGCAGCAGTGATCGCCATCGTCGTAGATTTTCAACGTGACTTCTTGATCCTTGTGTCTTGTTTGCAGGCTGTCCCTGAGCCATTCCTTGTCCCGTATGGTTACGAGTGGGTCTTTCCTGCCATGGACGATCCGCAGCGGAACCCGCACGTTGTCGAGCAACGCCTCGTTGCGCAACGAGAAAACCGCGTCGGCTTCGGGAAGATCGTTTGGGCCGGTCACGCCCAGCACCTGACAGTACTTGCTTTTCAGGAAAAACGGCAGTTTCCGGAACCCCGCCGTGTCGACGGGTCCGCCGAGGTCGTAGACCGCACCCACCCGTGGGTCCTCGGCGGCCAGCTTGATTGCCCACAGGCCGCCCCAGCTGATGCCGATGACACCGATGCGAGAAGCGTCGACCGGATATTGCTCGCTCACCGCGTCCATGGCTGCCTGGACACTTTTCGTGAAGTCCATCGACCAGGTCAGTCCCTCGAGAAAGAAGCTCTCGCCCTGGCCGGGTCCATCGAGACAGAACACCGCGAATCCGTTGTCCTGCAGCGTGAGCTCGGTCGCGAGGTGCTCCTCCTTTGTGTCATCCATGCCGTGAATGATTATGATGAGCGGCGCGGGAACGCCACCATTGCGCGGAAGGTGCAGGTTGCCATAGCATTTGCGACCAGCCCACGGGATCTCTACCCGGTGATAGAGCTCCCCCCACGCCAACGACTCGGCCGCCAGATAGTAGTCACGGGAGCGCCGGTACGCCGTGCGTTTCACGTCGTTGATGGGGAGGCAGCCCCACTGGGTCATATGCGCCAGATAGGATAGATGGCGAAGTCCGTCGATGCGTTTCTGCGCGCTCTGGTCAGCGTCCTTTTCAACCTGGTCCGCGGCCTCGTCAAGCAGGACCGTGGCGGCGTGTGGCCAGTCGTCTATGCTGTCTATGCTGTTAAGGAAGCGCATAAGAGTCTCGTCGGAGATGGATGATGCTCGCCACCTGTTCCAGAACGGGCGGGTCACGTTCTTGACGCCCACTGTCCTGGACAGGGAACGGACGGTCCAACTTGCCACTCTGTCGACGAATCGGTAGCTTTCCGTGTCGCTGACATTCGGATTTACCAAAGTGCTCATTAGTTTTTCACACCGAATTTCATGGACTCGACCGGAGTGAGTTCGATGAGTTTCGCGCCGCGACGGACGGCGTCCTCGTCAAGCGCCGCGATCGGTTCAGGCCGCGGATCGGTTGCCATTCGTCGTTCGTTCGCGTCGATGACCTGATAAAGGTCGAACCCGTATTGGTTACGCATGATTTTGCGACCGAGTTCATTGATCATGCAGTTCGTGCTACAGGTGCCGGTATTTTTCGGTTTGCTCCAGCCGATCTTTTCCAGATCGGCTATCTGTTCGTCGACTGACGGTTTGGCGACGATCTCGTAGAACGGCACCAGCGCGGTTCGGCAGGGTTGTGAATCAAGTAGTCGCGCGGCCTCGGCGTCTTTTTTCATGGCGTACGAGCGTAGCCGGGAGACGAACTTCTCGACCAGTGTGTCAACAGCTGGCAGACCACCACCGGAAAGCACCGGTGAACCATTCAGATCGAGCCGGTTCTGTCCTTTCTGCGTTCCGATGAAACAGAGTGGAATATCGTTGTCGTAGCAGAAGACCGTCGCGTGCGCGGCGATCGTCGCAAAGCACGGCCAACAAGCGGAACCATAGGTCATGGCGGAGCGGACCAAGTCACGGTCACCATCCTCGTTGACCGTGAAGCCCAGGCGGAACAACGAGTCCATCGGCCTGCGTTCGGGCTCGGCGATAATCAGCTCGATGCCGAGTCTCTCACAGAGCTTCTGTGCGTTCTTGATGGCGATCGGCGACTGGTAGCCCTGATTCAGCATCCACGCGGCAACCCGGAGGTCGCGCCGGGCCAGCTCCATCAGCATCCAGCTGGAATCCTTCCCGCCGCTGTAGAGAACCACCGCGTCGTACTTTGCTTCAGGGCGTTTCTCGGGAATGCTCGCGACGAGCTCTACCAGCCCCTTCATGGAGCCGGGCAGAACTGAAGAAAATCGGCTCGTGGCCGACGAGCCGAGGATGCGCCGCAGCCGGTCGTTATGATAGATCTGGATTATGAGGTTGAGTATCCACTTCTGATTTTTTTCGTTACCTTGTCCGTGCTCCGTTGTTCTGTTCGTTTCTGTGCAGTAGGAGCACAGGTCGCCAGCTGGGTGCGTGGACACGCCGCTGTCGGTCGCAGCGATGTACTGGTCGTAGGCGAGCGGCATCCCGCAACGTATACAGACGGAGGTGTTGATCTCAGTACTCATTATTGGCTCGCCTCTCAGGAGGATTTTTTTCCGATGGCCGCCCGCAACTTGTCGATGGGCAGCACATGCGGACCGCACTGCAGCGCTGGAATGCATAGCTTGTTCTGGTCGAATGCCGTCATGTATGCGCTGATCATTTCTGGTGTCGGTTCGCCGATGGTGGGTGTGATTCCTGGTTCCAAGGCAAATATCATGCCTTCGGTGAGGCATGACCACGCCGTGCTGCTGCCGTCCGCGCCGACTTCCGCGAAGTCGAACGGGAAGCGGGACCTGAAACCGATGCTGCGGCAGTCCACCAGGCCGGCCTCGCACGGTACGATGTCGGCCCGCTCCACGACACGCCGCCACGCGCCCTCTCGCGACCAACAGTACGGCTGACTGTCGTCAATCAGGATAGTGCCGGGGGCCACCTTGTCTATGTCCACGACGTACGCGGTGCTCACGGCACTGACGAGCACATCGGTCGAGTAGCAGGAGCTGTCCGCGGGCAGTGCGCCGGTGGCATCGGTGATTTCGAAAGAAGTTTTCAGCCCGATTGTGCGCCGAAACTCCTCGGCCAACCGATCGAGCTTACCGCTCATCTGCGGACGGTCGACCAGGACGAGTTCGCCGGGCTTCTCCTCCACCGTCGACAGCAACTGCGCGAAGGAACGCCCGATGCTGCCCACACCGATGACCGTCACCTTTTGTTCAGCGGGCCTGCGGCCAAGCTCCTCCACTGCCTTTTCGTATGTCCGCAGCACGCTGATCGAGGTGACCGCGTGCCCGGTCGTGACGACAATTCCGGCCTGTTCGGCCGGTTTCACGAGCTTGTGGCCGTACAACGAGAGCGCGCCGGTGAGACCACCGAGACAGAGCACCTTCGCACCGGTCTCGGCGGCGGCTGCGATCGCGTCGACCTCCAGGACCTGGCCGCAGCGCCTGCGGGCGGAGGCGTCGATGAGCTCGTCGGCATAGAAGGGCAAGAACAGGATGCCCACCCGCAACGCTCCGATCGTGACGATTTCACCGAAGACCGGTTTCATATGGCGCGTTAGTTGAAATCGGTCGGCCGTGCTGAGGTGGACACTCCAGGGAAACAGTCGGGGGAGATCGTTCTCGTCGCGCGGATGGGTGACAAGAACAACGTCCAACGCCCCGCTTGACTCCTTGGTTTTCCGCCATTCCGACAGAGCGTCGGGACCGATGAAACCGCTCGATTCTGACACGTCTAACCTCCTGTTTCAGGGCGGGCAAATATGGCCATCGGAAGTCTGTTGTGATCGATGCCAAGGAGGAGCCTAGCCACTGGACCGATTATGCGCATTCTCAGGTTTTCGATCAGTACGGATCGTCCTGAAAAAGAACATCCAGCGGTCCGGCAGCCTGTTTCCTGACTGGACAGATTTTCCGCGCGTTTGGATTTTTGGATTTGGCCATTTTTGCAAACGATTATTTTAGTTGGGTGATTTGTGGCTGAAGGCAATGGCCAGCGCCTCGTCCTGATCAGTTCGTGGGTGGGCGGCTGCCAGCGAGGTACTGCTACCGATATCTGGACCAATCGTCATTGGCTATGCGAAACACCCTCCGGCGGTAGCCGAGGGAGGGAGTAGCCGCTGCGCCGCACCTCGTCTGACCTAAACGCGATCGGCAATAGGGGTATGGATCAAGGAGTGGGGCTGGGGTGCGTGCATCGCGAGGCGGCGGAGGGAGCCACCGGAGGTGTTGGGTGGCGACTGACGGGCCGGGTACCCGTGCATCGCGCGGCGATGGACGGGGAGCGATGCGGCGAGGTGCGTGCCCTGGCCCCGCGACGCCGCGTCCCCTATTGCCGGGCGCTCTTAGCGGTCGATTTACATCGCTGTGATGGCAGACTATGTGTGAGGTGGTGGGCGACGGGAGGATGCGGATGACGGGGCAGTGGCTGTCGGCTGCCCGCCGGCTGTCATGCTGGAGCCTGTCATGTGCGGCGGTTGGGCCGCTGCCCATGCCTTTTATCGTCCGGTCCGCGGGAAGCTCGTGCGCCGTCCGGCCCACTGGGAGATCGTGATGCCTCCTTCGGGGTTGCTCGCGGAGGACCCGGAACGAATCGGTTCCTACGTTCTTCTTGGCCGGCTCGGTGCCGGCGGCATGGGCGTCGTCTACCGGGCGGAAGATCCGCAAGGGCTGGTGGTCGCGCTCAAGGTCATCCGATCCGATATCGCCGACGATCCCAAATTTCGGAAACTGTTCCGGCGGGAGGCCCGCAACGCCCAGCGGGTTGTGCCATTCTGCACCGCTCCGGTGCTGGATGTCAATGCCGACGCCGAGCAGCCGTACATCGTCACCGAATTTGTGGACGGTCCGACACTCAGCGCCGTGGTCGAACGGGACGGTCCGCTTCCGGGCATCGAGCTGTACCAACTCGCGGTCATGACCGCGGTCGCGATGATCGTGATTCACGATGCCGGCATCGTGCACTGTGATCTCAAGCCGTCGAACGTGTTGCTGTCCCCGCTCGGCCCGAGGATCATTGACTTCGGGGTTGCGCGTGCTGTGGACGCCACGACCGCAGCCACCCAGACGGGTGTGTTCGGGACACCTGCGTTCATGGCACCGGAGCAGATCAGGCGTTATAACAGCGTCACTCCGGCAGCGGATGTCTTTGCCTGGGGCGGTATGATTGCCTACGCGGGCACTGGCCGGCGGCCGCATGGGGACGGCCGGCCCGATGTGATGCTTTACCGGGCCGTGCACGACGAGCCGGATTTCGAGGGTTTGGACAGCGGGCTGCGCCCGCTTGTCGCGAAGGCGATGGACAAAGATCCCCAGCGCCGGCCGTCGGCGACGGACGTGCTCGTCGAGTTGTTGAGCAAGCATGCGCCGGAACAGGAACTGGAAGACATCCTGACCGAGATTCGTCGCGGCCAGCTCCGTGGGACGGAGCTGGCCGCGATACTCAAGCGGCTGCTCAGCCTCGCCGCGACGGCAGCTGAAACGACCGTCTCGGTCCTGCCCCCGCGGAGCGGGCTAACCGGCACGAATAGGCCGATTTCGACCATGAACAACACGACCGTTCCGGATGGGAACGCGCCGCGGCCGATTCCGGTCCCACCGGCTCGTCACCAGCCGGACCAGGAAAAGGGTAAGAAGGAAGGCACGCGTAATGGCGGGCTCGGCCGGCTCCTTCACCGGCGGCGGTCCCGTCTTCTCGCGGCGGTCGGCGCGGGCGCGCTGGCGGTGGCCATCATATGGGCCTACAACCCGCCCCACCCACACTCGGTCGTGAAACCCACGTACGTGATTGGTTTCCAGGGGACGCTGACCGGTGGGAACGCGGCACTCGGCCGCAGCTCCCTCCTGGGCGCCCGGACGGCTGTCGAGCTTGCGAACCAGGACCCTGATCTCCCCTTCAGGTTGACGATGAAGGAGTCGGACGATCAGGGTTTGGCGGATAAGGGTGCTGGCGCAGCCCGGGAACTCATTGACGATCATAGTGTGGTGGCCGTCATCGGCCCCACCTTCTCCGGGCCGGCGGAGAAGAGCATATTGAGTTACTCCGGCGCCGGTCTTGTAGCAGTGAGCCCGTCGGCGACCGGGCCCGGGCTGACCTCGCTGGGCGTGGGCCCGGTGAGTACCTTCTTCCGGACAGTTTCCCCGGACACGGTGCAGGGGCCCCAGAGCGCGAAGTACATGATTTCGAAACTCAGCCCTCGTGGCGTTCTGGTGCTCTTCGATAGCAGCAACTCATACGGTACGGGTCTCGCTGATGAGCTGGTGAAACAGCTCAACCGGATCCAGCAGCAAAAGAATTTGCCTGTCACCGTGACCACCCGGGCGGCTGCCCCGGGCACTGACTACGCGAAGCTTCTCACGGATCTCAGTTCGTATAACCTGGTGTACTACGCCGGTTATACGTCGGAGTTCGTCGAGATAATCAAGATTCTCCGGCAGCGGAAATTCACGGGCACGATAATGAGTGGTGACGGGAGTAACAGTGATCTGCTGCTCACGGGAGTGGGCGGGGACGGTGCTGAAGGCGTTTATCTTACCTGCCCGTGTCGCGAAGTCGCCGAGATCGAACCGCGGAGCCAGGCGGTGCAACAGTTCGTCGACGTGTATGAAAAGATTTCTTCAGGTGCGCAGCCGGACTTCTACGCCGCCGACGCCTTCGATGCCACCAGGGTCGTCATCGACGTCCTGAAGCGCCTGCGCGGAAAGGTGAGCCGCCAATCTGTCGCCCACACCTTCGGTGATCCGAAATTTATCAGGGATTTCGAGTTTGAAGGCATAACGAAGAAAATCAAATTCGATATGAGTGGAGAGGTGCAGGGCGGTGATATTTTCATCTACCAGGTCAGGGACGGGCGGCGGCAGTATATCGGCAGCGCGGTGGAGCTGGCCCGTGGGAATGGCTGACCCGCGCTGGCGCCGCTGCCGTGGTGAGTGCCCGTGGTGAGCCTGGTGGCCATGTTGACGAGCAGCCGCCTGGAGGCCGCCCGCTTGGGAGCCGGGTCATGTTCGGCTGCGTCGGCGGACTGGTGTGTCCGCGGACTGGTGTGCGTCGCGGACGCAGCCGGTCGTCGGCTATGCCGGGCGGCCCGCCGGGCACGCGAGTTTCCTGTGATGATGTCGCTTTGTAGTCATTTTTGTACGGAGAGAACTGATGGGGGGCGTTGAGTCTCGTTGCCGCGCCCGTCGGAAAAGGTTGCGCGACGGTTGTCACCTTCTGCGACAGGATGACCGGGTGCCGATCCGACGCCAAACCCCGTCAACCCGCACGCCGCGGCGTGCTCAGCCGATGCTGCCACTGCCGATCCGCAATGCCGGCCAGACAGCCAGGAGCCGTGATGTACCAGCGCCGGCATCATGCGGTGGCTGTAGCGCCCGGTGGACCGAGCCGGACGCCACACATTGCCGGATCTGTCATGCCACCTGGCAGGACCTGCAGGGGTTCGACTCGCATCTGGCGGAATGCCAGCCAGGACTCGTGATCCGCTCTGCTCGGGCGCCACGGCGCTGACCGTCGGATCACCTGCCGGGGTGGCGGCCCCGAGGGGCGTTCCCCTGTCATGGCCGACCGCTTCGCTGAGGCATGGACGGCTCGACCGCGTCCGAAAGAGACCTCATCGACGTGCCTCGCGGATGTTTTGTCCGTACCAGGGCGGTTTTCTGTCGTATCCAGGCCGGTTGGCTCGCCGAGCGCGTGGAAAAGGGCGCTATCCGCCGTCCGGCCCGGTGCGCCGGACGGCGAATTCTGGCTCGCCGGCGCCGCCTGTCCCGCCATTGTCGGAGGTGGTCGACAAGCAGCCGGTAGCCATATTTGTAGCATTTTGTCCACCACTGGTGAATGGAAGGAATCCTTGGCGGCCAACGACTGCGATCGTGATTCCTTCGCGTGTTTGGCGGCCCCTGGAATCCGGCACCTCGTCACCAGGGGTCACAGCTGGCGTGTCGACCCGCAGCGAGAAGCAACATATGCCCATCTGGAGTTGGTCAGTGCCACAACTGTCCAGCGATTTGATGTGACTCTCCGTCGTTGTTCGTCGAGGCAGCTGTAGCGCCCAGCGATCACCTCGTCCACAGTTGCGTGGGCGCAGTCCGGGATCTGGTACCAGCACCAGGGTCCGTTCTCGCAACTGGAGAGGCGGATCAGGAGCTGGTAGTCAGTTGCCGGGCCGGACCGCAGGTTGAGGTGGCAGCCGTTGGCGGCGGTGGGGAGCGCATACCAGTGCGTCGCAGACAGCGGGGTAGCTGCCCGCCGGGTTTCGGCGATCGCGGGCGAGCCCCAGGAGACGGCCATGGACGAGAGCAGGAGGCCTAGCGCCAGTGTGAAACTCTGGGCGAGCCTGCGTCCGCCGAGCTTGAACGGCTCCGGCAACAGGACTGCATTGCCGGGCGCTCTTACTCCGCGAACCGTGAGTTTGATCGTCTCGGGGCGGAACGCACCGACCGGGAACATGACACCTCCAGGACCATGGATCATTCACATGCCGATGGAGGAGGTTCTATCGTGGTTGTCGCTCTGTGTAGTGCTACGGCACGCCGTGCGCTCTGAAAGAGCCTGGTCAGCGTGCGGCCTCGGGCAGCGGGCCCACTCGCTGCTCACCTATGGCGAAGGCGGCGAAGTCGATGGTGGTGCCCGTCTCGGGCGCGAACGACCGGTCTCCGCCGCCGTACACGGCCGAGAACATGATGCCGCCGATGCGGACCTTGTCGGAAATACGTGGATTATAGCCGTGTTCTTTGACGGTTTCCTTGTTGTCGATCCAGACGTCCAGCAGCCCCTGAGAGAATGTCTCGAAGTTCATGCGGACACCCTGCTCGACACAGATCCACTTGTTAAGCTCCCATGTCCATGACTTCTTGCCGGAAACTTTGACCGGTGCGTCTGGGCGGGCGGTGTTCGAGTAGACGATCCCTTCGCCTTCCTTGCGCCAGGCGAACCGGCTGGCGAAACCGCTCCGGTCGGAGTCAGTACGTTGATCGTTTCCTTTGTTGTAGATGACTCCGTAGAACCCGGGGAGCTTCCCCCCTTTTCTGAAATCGAAATCATGTGGGAAGCGCACATAATAGCGCAGGTACATTTCGAAGGTCGGCCGGCCCTCCATGGCGACGAAGAGCTGGCTGCCGCCGTAGGTGTTGCCGTCGTTGTAAACCTGGGCCTTGGGATCGTTGAACGTGTCGCCCGCTGGTAGTGAGACCCGGACGATCTGCTGGAAGCGGGGGTCGTCGGAGGGCAGTATCTGCGCCCGGTCCAGGCCGAAAGTCGCGCGTTGCTGCGGAATGAGGCCCTTGCCGAAGAAGTCCGCCGCGCCAGTGTCCAGGAACCGCGCTGCCGCGCTCGCGCTCGGCGTCACTGAGGGGTCTGGCGGGAGGGTCTCGCTGGCCGGGTCGAAGGGGTGCTTGGGTTTCGAGCAGCCTGTCGCGGCCACGCCCAGCAGACCGAGTGCCGAACCGAGGACGGCCCGTCGGGTCCGGGCCGGTGCCGACGGAAGAACGATCGTGCTGTCAGCGGACTGGCCGGTTGGCGGAGCAGATGTTCCAGGCTGGCAAAATCCGTTCTTGTCGTTCATTTGTCGACCCCCGGCGGTCCGCCACTGAACTCACAATTAAGGGTGGCTGGTAATGGGGGATGCGGTATTGCGGGGCTGGGGCGCGCGGCTCGCGTTATCGTTTTCCGGGCATCGCCGCGTGATGTCCGGATACCCCGCCTCGTCGGTCGGCGCCCAATACCTCCGGCGCATCCCTCCGCCGTCTCGCGATGCACGCACCCCAACCCCGCTCTTTGATCCACGTCCCTGTTGCCGGGCGCTCTAATTCCGGAATTATTTTACCAATTATACCAGTACGGCGAACTCATCGGATATCGGGTCGCGGGGGCTGCCTGCTGGGCGGCGATCTCAGCACGCCGAGCTGGGATTTTTATGCGCGCGACCGGCAACAGGGGGATGCGGTATTGCGGGGCTGGGGCGCGCGGCTCGCGTTATCGTTTTCCAGGCATCGCCACGTGATACCCGGGTGCCCCGGATCGTCGGTCGGAACAGATCGGAACAGAACTGTGCAGCTTGCCGCCATGGTGTCCACGGCACCGGGTGAGAATCCGCGGCGCGGACCGCGGCTGGTCGGGAGTCGGGCAGGTATCTCACGGCGGGCGCGGGCGTCGCGCCCTGTCTGCCGGGCAGCCAGGCCGGAGCGCCGTTGCGGTCATCGCAGGGTGCTCCGGCTGGTGCCGACAGGCCCGCCGAAGCGGGCTCGGGCGGAGCGAGCCTACGGCCGGCCGAGCGCGTGGTAGTCCCACCCGGCGGCACGCCACTGGACGGGGCTGAGGGTGTTACGACCGTCGATGATGACGCGGGCCGAGACGACCGCGGTCAGCGCGGCCGGGTCGAGCTCGCGGAACTCCATCCATTCGGTGAGGTGCAGGACGATGTCCGCGTCGGTCGCGGCATCCACGGCGCTGTCGGCGTACGTGAGATCAGGGTAGGCGCGCCGGGCGTTTTCGATGGCGGCCGGGTCGTGCACCGTGACGGTTGCGCCAGCCTGGCGCAGGGCGCTGGCCACGGCGAGGGCCGGGGAGTCACGGATGTCGTCGGAGTTGGGCTTGAAGGCCGCGCCGAGGACCGCGACTTTCTTGCCGGTGACGTCACCGCCCAGGAGCCTGGTGGCGAGCGCGACGGTGTGACTGCGCCGCCGCAGGTTGATGGCATCCACTTCGGCCAGGAACTTCACCGACTCGCCCGCGCCGAGTTCGGTCGCGCGCGCCTGGAAGGCACGGATGTCCTTGGGCAGGCAGCCGCCGCCGAAGCCGAGGCCGGCGTGCAGGAAGCGGCCGCCGATCCGGGTGTCGTAGGAGATGGCTTTGGCCAGGTGGGTGACGTCGGCCCCGGTGACCTCGCAGACTTCGGCCATGGCGTTGATGAAAGAGATCTTGGTGGCGAGGAAGGCGTTGGCCGCGACCTTGACGAGCTCGGCGGTCGGGTAGTCGACGACGACGAGGGGAGTCCCGGCCTCGAGTACCGATCCGTAGACCCGGCGCAGCGTCGCCTCGGCCGTGCCGTCGGCTGTCACGCCGAAGACGAGCCGGTCCGGGCGCAGGGTGTCGTCGACCGCGAAGCCTTCCCGCAGGAACTCGGGGTTCCAGGCGAGCTCGACCCCGGGCGCCTCGGCGGCCAGCCAGTCGGCGAGACGGGCAGCGGTTCCGGCCGGGACCGTGGACTTGCCCACGACCAGCGAACCGGGGCGAAGCCCGCCCGCGATCAGCCCGCTGACAGCGGAGTCGACGTAGCGCATGTCCGCCGAGTTCGAGCCGGGGTGCTGCGGTGTCCCGACACAGATGAAGTGGACGTCAGCTCCGGCGGCGGCTTCGGCGAGGGAGGTCGTGAATGACAGTCGGCCGGACTCCAGGTTCTTCCGGAGCAGCTCCTCCAGCCCCGGCTCGAAGAAGGGCACTTCACCAGCGGCGAGACGCGCGATCTTGTTTGGGTCAACATCAACACCGATGACCTCGAACCCGAGCTCTGCCATGCAGACCGCGTGGGTCGCGCCCAGGTAGCCGGTCCCGATTACAGAAATTCTCAACGGACTAACAACTGTTGTCTCTTCCATGATAAAACGTAAACCCCCACCTGGCAGTAATGTTACTTTGAGTGTCGCGGATTCGACATGATCCGTTAACGTTAGGCAAGTCCGGGTCATGTGCCGCGGAGAAGAAAGATTATGCTTGCATCTGATGGAGCTAAAGTAAAACTACTCAACGTGATCGGCGTTTTTTGTAGCAGGGCAAGTGCGTTCGGTAGCAACGAGACCCCCGGTGTGTCTGCGATTTGCATCACACTGCTAGCGTCCTTCCAGCACTGCTATGGGGGGTGGGGGTTGTTTGGCCCGCACACCTGACGACCATTCTTTTGGCCGACATGATGAGGGCGGGCCGGCGGACATCTACTTTCTCGGGTAGGTCTTTCGGCAAGCCTCCGGAGGGAAACCGTTAGGCAATGGACGCGCTCAGTTCCGTGATCGACCGCATCGGATCGTACTGGGGGCTTGTTCCTCTCGGGATCGCTGGAGTGATCTCGTGGTCGGTGTGGTTGTTCCGACGGGTATTGTCTTCTCGCTACAAGCCGACCGAGAACGACTTCCGCGCCTCGACGTCCGTCGTCGTCCCCTCCTTCCGGGAGGACCCTGACG
>NZ_CAKJTO010000051.1:8161-37198 GCF_917627405.1 Protofrankia sp. Cj5 | reverse complement strand
GTCACAGCCCTGGGTGCTGACCTGGGCGGTCGCGACACGACCGGCGTTCGCCGAGCTGTCCACCTCGGCGCTGGTCAGCGCATAGCCGGTCGCCGAGTCGTTCGTCGCGGCGGCGAACACGACTCCGTAGACGGTGCCCGCCTCGGACAACAGCGGTCCACCGGAGTTTCCCGGCAGCACCTGGCCGCGGACGGCGTAGATGTCACGCAGCACCGTGCCCTGCGAGTAGATGTTGGGTGCTCTGGCTGTCTGACGATTGCGGATGCGTGCCGCCGCAGTCGTGTAAGGGCCGTCCTGGGGGTATCCGGCGACGACCGCGTCATCGCCCGCGCGGCCCGCTGGATCGGCCTGAAAGGCCAGCGGGGCCCGGCGCAGTCCGGGCACGTACAGGACCGCGATGTCGGTGTCCGGGTTGAACAGCACCACCCTGGCCGCCATCATGGTGTTGCCCACTTCGACCTGTGGCCGCGCCACTCCGGCGACGACGTGGGCGTTCGTCATCACCCGCTCCGCGGCGTAGACGAAACCGGAGCCTTCGACCTGTTTGGAACACGACGGCGCGACGCCCCGGATCTTCAGAATGCTGGCCGAGGCGGCCTGTACGCCCGCGGTCGCGGCTGCCTGCGCGTCCGGTGGCTCGACGGGCACAATTCGCCCGCCGCCGAGGCTGGAGAAGACCTCCGGGAAGCCCCGCTGGTCGGCAAGCTGGCGGAGGTCCGCAAAGGCATTACGGAACGTGTCCGGCATGGCCCCGTCGACGGTTGTCAGGATTTCTGATCGGCGCACATGCTCGGCGAGGGTGCTGAACGGGGACCGGTCGATGGCCGTCGCCAGCAGCCAGGCCACCAGCAGCACTGAGATCCCCGACAGCAACGCGCCGGCGACCGAGTCGACGGTCTGGCCGGGTTGCCAGGTGAGCCGGTTGCGCAGGGCCGCCCCGATGGCGGTGGCGGCGATCTGTCCGACCAGGGCGAGTCCAAGAACGACCAGGATGCCGACCACGGCACCGTTCGTCTCGGCCCCGATGAGCCGCGCGAACGGCGCGGCGATGTTCGCGCCCAGCACGCCGCCACCGAGAAAGCCGACGAAGGACAGCGCCCCGACGACGAAGCCCTGCCGGTAGCCGGACACGCCAAAGACAATCACTGTGACGAGCAGGATGATGTCAAGCATGTCGAACATGTCTGGCGGCCCGCTATCCGTTAGCTGATTATCAGTGTGCCACGCATGTTCGGGTGGATCGTGCAGATGAACGGGTACTGGCCAGGTTGATCCACTGTGAATGTGACGGAACGTGGCGTATCGGTCGTGGCGTAGTTGGTCCGGGCTGCCGGGATCGTCGAGATCACGAAGTTGTGCGGGGGTGAGCCGCGCTCGACGGTCAGGTTCACCGTGATTTTTCCGGGTTTCGCGATCAGCGTCGCGGGCGTGAACTGAAGTGACGCGGTACCCACGACGTCGAAGACCTGTGTATCGTTTTCGATCTTCGGTGTGGCGCTTGAGACGGCCGTCGCCGAGCTGGTCGTCTTGCTGTTGCCGCAACCGCCGAGCGGGAGCGCCACGAGGATCGCGAGGACAACGCTCACCGCAACGCGAACAGTCCCTGTCGTCGCGGGGACGCCGGTGCGCCGGCGCCGGAGTCCGCCGGGCCGGGGCGGTGGGCGCTTGACGCTGTCGTCCGGGCCGGTCATTGGGCTCATGCCGGTTATTGCGCTCATGGTTGCCTCCGGTCCCTCATCGAGCGGATTGACCGTATCGTCCGGGGGGTGCTCATCCGGACTCACCCGTCAGTTCCGGCGCCCGCTCGGCGTCGGAGGGCGCTGATATGGCGGCTACAGGGGCTTCGACCTGCTCGGCTGGAAGCCACGGGCGCTCCCAGCCCCCCATCCGCAGCAGCGCGGCGAGCAGCCCACCGGTGAAGCCCCAGATGAACATGCCGTGTGCGCGGAAGGCCGGTCCGCGGTAGCCGGTCCGCGGGTGATGGGCCAGCACCCGATTTGCTGGGTCCGCCAACGTCGCGACAGGCACCCGCGCGACCGATGACGTCTCGTTCGAGTCCAGCGGAGCCACCGAGCACGGCGTGTGCCACCACGCCAGCACGGGTGTGACCAGGAAGTCGCTGGGTGGCAGGTAGAGAGCGGGGCCAGTGGCGAGCACCTGGACGCATTCCGGGTCCAGCCCGACCTCCTCCCGGGCCTCCCGCAGCGCTGTGGCTGCCGGGGACGCGTCGCAGGGATCGGTGGCGCCACCGGGGAAGGCCGGCTGCCCGCCGTGGCTGCGCAGGTCAGGCGCACGTTCGATGAGCAGGATGTCCGTTCCGGCCGGGCCGTCTCCGAGCAGCATGAGCACGGCTGCCGGGCGCGCGCCGTTCGTCGCCGGCACGTGGTTACGTGATTGCAGTTCGTCAGGGCGGGCCGAACGCAGGGCATCGGCCAGGTCAGCGAGCCATCCTGGCTGATGTGGCCGACCTGGCTGGTCCGGCGTGGCGTCCCGAGGGTAGCGCGCCGATCGGGGAGCTCCGGTGTCGTCCGGATGCGGTCCGGGGCTCAACTGACCGCTTCGACGCCCTTGCGGACCAGCCGCGCGGCGTCATCTGAGGTGGTCGGGCCGAGGCCGAACGACGGGCACAGGCGGGCCACGCCGCACGCTCCGCATGCCGGGCGGCGGGAGTGGCAGATCCGCCGGCCATGAAAGATCATTCGGTCGGACGCGATCGTGTAGTCGTGGCGCTCGAGCAGCTCGGCAAGGTCGTTCTCAACCTTGACCGGATCGGTGTTGCTGGTCAGCCCGAATCTGCGGGACAAGCGTCCGACATGGGTGTCCACCGTGATCCCGGGTATGTCGAAGGCGTGTCCGAGCACCACGTTGGCGGTCTTGCGGCCGACACCGGGCAGCGTGACGAGGTCGTCGAGGCGCGCGGGTACGTCGCCGGCGAAACGGTCGACCAGCGCGGCGCCGATTCCGATGATCGAATGTGCCTTCGCTCGGAAGAAGCCCGTCGGACGCAGGACGGCTTCCAGCTCCGTGCGGTCCGCGCCGGCATAGTCGCTGGCCGTGCGATACAGCGCGAAGAGCGTCGGGGTCACCTCGTTGACCTTCTTGTCCGTGCACTGCGCGGACAGGACCGTCGCGACGAGGAGCTCCAGGGGGCTGCTGAAGTTCAGCGCGATCCGGGCATCCGGGTGGAGGTCGCCGAGGGTTCTGATGATCTTGCGGGCTCGCCGTGTCCGCGCCAGCGGGCTCTCCGTGGCGGTGTTGACGGTGACGGGCACGGATCCAGGGTAACGGGCGAGCTGATCACGCTAGCTTCCGGTCTGCGTCGCGGATGTGTTCAATGTCGCAGGACGCATCCGGACCCCACGTGCTGGTTACGCACAGTCATCCGTCACCATAGTGCCCGCCATGTTTCTGATTGCCGCGATCTCCTTTCCCCTCGTGCTGCTTGCCCTGCTGCTTGCGATGGAGCGGGTTGAGCGTCCCCTGCGTGCCGCCGACTCGGGGCAGGGCCTGGAGGGCTTCCTTGCCAACGCCCGGCCGGACGAGGTGAGCACCTTCGTCTCCCAGGGCCTGCCAGTCGCGCTGGAGCGTTACCGCCGACGTTTGCGGCGATCGACGCCGGGTAAGCACCGGGCGGTGTGAGGATGAGTTCCAGTTGGCTTTTCGTTGATTTTTCTTGTTTTTCCGACTACGGAGAGTTATATAATCTCTCGATGCGTGTATGCCGCTGTGCGTGATCTCGTTCCTGGACGGGCCGTCCGGGCCTGAAATACCCCGATTGGGCCGACCTGTTCAAGACCCGACAGCCTGTTACGGCTTTCAGGTCGTGCCCTTTGGCTCCACTCCTGGCATGCTCGGACGCCGTGGACGATCTGCTTGCCCGTGTTCCCATGTTTGCCGGCCTGTCCGAACAGGATCGACAGGCCCTTAATGATCATCTTGAACGCCAGAACGTTACCCGAGGCGAAGTACTGTTTCGTGAAGGTGAAACCGGAGACCGTGTCTTCGTGATCCTTGCCGGAAAAGTCAAGATCGGGCGCGCCGCGTCCGACGGCCGGGAGAATCTCCTCATGGTGATGGGGCCTGGGGACCTCTTCGGTGAACTGTCGCTGTTCGACCCAGGGCCTCGTACGGCCAGCGCGACAGCGGTGACCGACGCATCGTTGGTCTCCCTGGAGCACACCGCGCTGCGGCCGTGGTTGGCCACCCGTCCCGAGGCGGCATCGCTGCTGCTTCGAGTACTGGCACAACGCCTGCGGCGAACCAACGACTCCATGGCCGACATGGTGTTCACCGACGTGCCTGGACGAGTGGCCAAGGCCCTTCTTGACCTGGCTGAACGGTTCGGCGAACCGGCACAGCCCGGCAACGAGGCGGCCGGGGTCCGGGTCGAGCATGGTCTTACTCAGGAAGAGCTCGCCCAACTGGTCGGGGCGTCCCGCGAGACGGTCAACAAGGCGCTGGCGGATTTCGCCACGCGTGGCTGGCTGCGCTTGGACTCCCGCGCGGTGGTTCTGCTCGACCGGGAAAGGCTCGCCCGGCGCGCTCGCTAGAACCGGTCTGCAGGGGGCACAGGCCGGCCCGCACCCACCCCGGCGGGCCCAGGCAGCGCACTGGCGCGTTGCCTGGGCCCGCCGCGAGACCCGCTCCGTTGTGGGACTCGTTCCGCCGTGAGACCCGCTCGATCCGGCACGTCGCGTCCAGCCTGCGCTATGCCTGCCCGCTCGGCTCAGCGGCCAGCCTGGGTATGGCCGGTGGCGCCGTCGGCGGTATGGCCAGTGGCGCCGTCGGTGGCCCAGCTGGCGACGTGCCCAGGCCCGTGGGGTAGCTGTCCGGCGCCGCGTCCGGGACAGCCGCGGCCGCTGGGACGGCGGCGAGCAGTCGACGGGTCTGTGAGACCTCGCTCACCGCGCCCGTCGCGGTAGCCGCATCCAGCGCCTTCTCGTATGCCGCCCGAGCCTCGGCGGGTTTGCCGACGGCGACCAGGGCGGTGCCCAGCGCCCGCCAGGCCAGCACCTGGGCGCGGATGTCCTCCGCCTCCACCTCGACCGCTCGCCGGGCAACAGCCAGCGCCTCGGCCGGTCTGCCCGCGTCCAGCAGAGTGCCGGCGAGATGCGCGTAGGCCTGACGACGTGGGAACAGCAGGGTCGCCGGTTCGCCGGCGGCCAGCGCCTGCTCCAGCAGACTGATCGACTCCTGTAGCCGCCCACGAGCCCGCGCAACCTGGGCGACCAGCACTTTTGCCCCCAGCTGCGCGTGGGGCTGCAGCTCAAGGCCGTCCAGGGTTTCCAGCGCGAGGGACGCGGCCTGCTCAGCCGAGTCGATCAGCCCGGCGTCGAGCCGGGTCAGCCCCAGCAGGACCAGGGCAAGCGCACCCACCACCGCGTGGCGGCCCATGTTGGCGGCGGCATGGGCGTCCTCCAGGTGGGCCGCGCCCCGTTCCGGATCACCCGCGCCGCGAGCGGCGAGCCCCTTGGCCACGAGGGTGAGCGCGGCTCCCCAGGTATCACCGGTGGCACGGAACAACTCCGCCGCGCGCTCGGCCTCCGCTTCGGCCTCGGCGACGTCCCCGAGTTCGGCGGCGGCGATCGCGTCGATGGTCAGGCACACGGCCAGGCCCCATCGCTCGCCCATCGCCTCGGCCATCTCGATCAGCTCCCGCGCGATGTGGCGAGCATGACTGAGCTGGCCTGACAGCAGCCAGACCAGTGTCTCGGTGCCAGCGCACCAGCCCAGGCCACCGGTGTCGTCCAACCGCCTGAAGACCTCGGAGGCGTCCCGCAGGTACTTTTCGGCATTCGGGTAGTCCCCACGGGTGGTCGCGCTCCAGGCAAGGTGCTGGAGCGCCCAGCCGACCCCGCGCGGGTCGCCGACCCGGCGGGCCAGCGTCAGCGCATCGGTGAACCGCTTCTCGGCGTGGCGCACCCGGCCGGCGGCGTATTCCAGCAGACCAAGCTGACGCAGGGTCGCCGCTACCAGCCGGTCGCTGCCGGCGAGCTGAGCCTGCTCCAGCGCGGTGACGAGCGCAGTAGCGGCCTGCTCGTCCCGGCCCTGCTTGTGCCGGAGATCGCCGAGGACGCGGTAGGCGGCGGCCCGGAGCTCAGGGGTGGTGACCCGGAGCGCGGGCCGAAGGGTGCGTTCGGCCTCATCCAGACGGCGCAGGGATGCCAGCGCCTCGGCATGCAGCACGACTGCCCCGAGATCGTCGATCTCGTTGACGATGCCGCGGCCGAGCCTGCGCGCACTTGTGATCAAGTCGCTGGCGCCGCGATGATCGTCGCGGGCCAGTGCCGAGCGGGCGACCCGTACCAGGGCATGGAAGCCGGGCTCGCGAGCCGACCACGCGGGGTCCGTGGCGGGCAGCGCCATCGATGCCGCCAGGTCGTGGGCGCGTTCGGCATGATGCCCGACAAAGGCAGCGACCTCCGCCTCGGAGCCGCTGAGGAACTCCACCCCCCATTGCGCGGCCGCCGCGTGCCGGCGGGCCCGCTCCACCTTGGGCAGGCCGGCGTAGGCTACGTCGCGGGCCATCGGATGGACGAACGTCCACAACGGTTCCCCGGGATGCGCGGGCCGCAGGAGCTGGCGTTCGGTGAGGGTTGCCAGCGCCCGGTGGACCTGGTCGCCCCGGCGGTCCTCCAGCGCGGGCAACGCGTCGGCGGGAAACCGGCTGCCGAGCACCGACGCGGACCGCAGGACGGCCTTCGCGATCGGGTCCAGGTCGTCGATACGGGCCGCCAGCACCGACTGCACCCCGGCCGGCAGCGTGGTCTCCGGCAGGGATCCCTCAAGCACCCAGCTGGAGGGCTCGATACCGGCCGACTGGCGGCGGCGGGTGCGCTGCACAGTGGATCCCGATGCCGCGAGTTCCTCGGTGCGGACGAGCGCTGGCCCCGCGCTCTGGGAGCCCCGGTGCAGTACACCGCGGTCCACCAGCAGGTTCAGCAGCTCGGTGAGGAAGAACGGGTTTCCGTGTACCCGCCCGAGCAGCGCGGCGCGGGCGTTCTCGTCAAGTTCGGCGCCGCCGAGATAGTCCCGCAGCAGCCTCGCCGCCGCGGCTTCCGCCAGCGGTGCCAGCGCGAGCAGCTCCGGGTTGGGCAGCCCGGTCAAGGGCGGGGCCTCACGGTCGAGCAGGACGAGCAGGACCGGTCCGCGCAGCCGGCTTGCGAAACGCCGTAATCCCTGCCACAGCGCGGTCGTCGCCCACTCCAGATCATCTAGGATGATCACCAGCGGGCCGTCGTCGGACAGCCCCCCGAGCAGCACAGCGACGTCGTCGACGATCGCGTCGACGGCCCGGACGGCATGGCTGTCGGGATGGGCGTCGCGGCCCGCCGGATCACCCGGCGGGGTCTCCGCGGTGACTGTTGAACGGCCTTCTGGCGGGACGCCCAGCAGAGCGAGCAGCTTGTCCGCCACTCCGCCGGGAATGCGGGTGCGCGCGGCGGGGTGCTCGAGGCGGCCGACGGTGCGCCGGACCCGTTCGGCGACCCGGTCCGGGCTGTCGCCTTCGCCCACCCCGGATGCCGTCCGCACGATGTCCATCAGCGGCGCGAGGTCCCGCCCGTCACCGTGGCGGACCGTACGTCCCCACAGCACCCTGGCGTCGGGCTGCGTACCGACCTGGCGGGCGAGTTCCGCCGCGATGCGGGTCTTGCCGATCCCGGCCTCGCCGGTGACGACCACCGTCCGTGGCTGGCCATGGGCGACGACATCCCGGAAGGCGGATACGAGAACCGCGAGCTGCTGGTCCCGGCCGGTGAACGGCGCGTCGTCACCGTGGCTGGGCCGGGCGACGTTGGACGGCCGCAGACTGACCAGTTCGTAGGCCGGGACGGGCTCACGCTTGCCCTTGAGTTTCAGTGCTGGCAGCGGCCGCCACGTTGCCACCGAGGTGGTGGCGACCACGGTGTGGTGTCCGGCGTACACGGCGCCGACCGCCGCCGCGTCAGACAGCCGTGCGGCGGTGTTGACAGTGTCGCCGATCACCGTGTAGCTCAGTGACGCCTGAATGCCGGCCAGTACCTCGCCGGTGTTGATCCCGACCCGCAGGCCGAGATGGCGCCCACCGCCGGCCTCGTCGGTGACCAGCCGGCGGACGGTCTCCTGCATCGCGGCGGCCGCGCGGACGGCTCGCTCCGGGTCGTCCTCGTGCGCGGTCGGTGCTCCGAACACGGCCATGATGCCGTCGCCGGTCAGGTTGTCGACCCGTCCACCGACCTCGGCGACATCGCGAGCGAGCGCGGCGAGCACCCGGTCGGTGACCTCACCGACCCGTTCGGGATCGAGGTCCTCGGCCCACGCGGTGAAGTCCGAGAGGTCACCGAACAGGACGGTGACCACCCGGCGCTCGGCACCTTCGTCCGCGCCCAGACCGTTTTCGGTCTGGAGGGGCAAGCCGCAGTGGAAGCAGAACCGCCCGCCGGGAACGGTGGGGGTGCCGCAGCGTGGGCAGCGCAGGGTGCCGGCGATGGGCGATGTGATCATCGGAACATCCCGTAGCCGGGGTGTGGCAAGGACATCCAGCCGGCCCGTCCGATATACGGGGCTTGCCGGTATCGCCTCCATGCCGGAGCTGTTCTGGTGCAGTCGGACAAATGCGGAGCGTTACGCACGGGTAGTCGCCTCCCGGCCGCGAGCATAAGCCAACTGTACGGGATCTTCTTTTCCCGCTGATCTTAGCCACGTTCGGATGGAAAAAGAGCCATCTGGGATGTCTGGAAGACGTCGCCTTCCGTTGCCTGCGGCGATGATTCGACTACCTCAGTGAGAGAGCTGGCGCAAGTACTCGAGCTGGGCGTGGACCGATAGTTCCGCCGCCGGCCACAGCGCGGGGTCGACATCGGCATAGACCCGTCGGACGATCTCCACGGCTGTCGTGTCGCCTGCCTCGACGGCTGTTCGGACCGCCCGCAGGCGGGCCTCCCGGTGGCTGAGGTATGTGTCGCAAGCCCGCCCCGCTGCCGGCAGCTCGGGCCCATGGCCAGGAAGGACGGTGGCATCGCCCAGCTCGCGCAGACGCCGCAGGCTCGCTAGGTAATCGCCGAGCCGCCCGTCAGGATGCGCCACCACCGTGCTGCCCCGCCCGAGGATTGTGTCGCCGGTGAGCACCGAGACGCTGCTGGCACTTGTGTCACTTGTGTCACTCACGCCGGTTCGGTGCCCGCCGGCCGCGGGTCCGCCGGTGCCACCAGTGCCACCAGTGCCGCGCTGGCGGTCACCGGTGAGGACGAAGGACAGCGAGTCGCCGCTGTGGCCAGGCGTCGCCAGCACGCGGATCTCTACTCCGGCAGCGACGATCACATCGCCTTCGGCGAGCCCCTCGTCGCCGAGCCGGTGGGCGATGTCCAGGGCACGGACCGGAGCCGCCGTGCGGCTGTGAAGCGGAGCAGCGCCCGCGGCATGGTCAATATGACCATGGGTAAGCAGGATCATCTCAACTGGTCCCGCCGCGACGATCGCATCGAGATGCCGGTGATCAGGCGGGCCGGGGTCGACGACCACACAGCCGGTGGCACCGGGGGCGCGCAGCAGCCACGTGTTCGTGCCGTCCAGTGTCATCGGGCCGGGATTGGGCGCGAGCAGCACCGCCGCCAGTGTTGTCACCTGCCTGGGCAGGGCAGGATGGGACGGCATCGTGGCCACTGCCCGCCCGTGCCCGTCAGCCGATTGAGCCATAGTCGGTGTCATGCGGGAACACAAGCCGGGCCGTGCCGTCGCGCAACGAGATTTTTGGCAGGATCGGTTCCATGTCCCGGGCGGTGGCAGCTGCCATGATTTCTTCGACGCTGGTGTAGTTCACCAACTCGCCGAGGGTGTATGCGGTGGGTGGCATCAGGCGTAGCCGATCCGCCAGGTAGTCGTCGAGCGCGGCCGCCGGCGACGTCCACAGCAGCCGGTCGGATTCGCCGGGGATCCGGCGGGTCAGCTGCGTGGTTGGCATCGCCGCGACGAAGAACCAGGTATCGTACCGGCGCGGTTCGACCTCGGGTGTGATCCAGCGTGCCCAGGAGCGGAGCAGATCGATCCGTACCCCGAGGGCGCGTCGGGCCAGCACGGCGGCAAGGCTGGTCCGCCGGCTCTCCAGCGCGGCCCGGTCCGATTCCCAGCCGGGGCCGCTGACATCGGCGATGGTGTCGCCGTCTGGTCCGGCGAGCAGGACACCGCTTTCCTCGAACGTCTCGCGCACCGCCGCGCACACCAGCGCTCGGGCCAGCGCCGGCCCGGCCCCGGGCAGGTATGGCGCCACGGCTCCCGCCGTACCGAATTGGCGCGGCTCAGCGTCGCTGTCCGCTGGATCAACCGTCCCGCCTGGGAATACGTACATGCCGGCGGCAAAGGCCATCGTGGACGCCCGGCGCAACAGACAGACCTCGACCCCGCCTGGCCCGCTGAGGGCGGGCCGGAGCAGGACCACCGTGGCCGCGGCGCGGGCGGGTGCCGGCGTGTCGATATCAGGACGATAGGACCGCGCCCGCTCGGGGATGCTCGACGGTAGCCGCTGGCGCAGGTGCGTGAGCAGGTCCTCGGTCACCGCGCTGGTCGGATCCGGCATGTGTCAGATGTTAGAACAGATGGTGGCGACCAGCTCGATCTCGACCGGGGCGCCCAAGGGCAGGACGGCTACCCCCACGGCGGAGCGGGCATGCCGCCCGGCGTCGCCGAACACCGCCGCGAGCAGCTCGCTCGCGCCGTTGACCACCGCCGGTTGTCCGGTGAACGCGGGCACGCTGGCGACGAACCCGACGACCTTGACGATGCCGGTGACGGCATCGAGGCCGCCGGCAACCGCGGCCGCTGCCGCGAGGGCGTTCAGCGCGCAGATGCGGGCCAGCTCGGTGGCGCGGTCAGGGGTGATCATGCCGCCGTCAGCGGCCGCGCCGACCTGGCCGCGGTCGGCGAGCGTGCCGTCCACCAGCGGCAGTTGCCCGGCCGTCCACACCAGCTCGGCATGGCGGCGAGCCGGCAGGTAGGCGCCGGCTGGTGCCGGTACCGCGGGAAGTGTCAGCCCGAGCGCGGCCAGCCGCCGCGACGGAGTGGCCGCCTCGGTGCCCGCGGGCGTCATGCCGTCGAGACGTTCGTCGGGCGCTTGAAGTAGGCGACCAGGCTCTCCGGATTGGGGCCGGGAACGATCTGGACGAGCTCCCAGCCGTCCGCGCCCCAGGTGTCGAGGATCTGCTTGGTCGCATGGATCAACAGTGGTGCTGTCGCGTACTCCCAGGTCGTCATGACACGAGACCTTATTGGTCATCGCTGGGAGAGGGCGGGACGCATCGGCGGACCTGGCGTCCGGCAGCCGTGCTTCCGCACGGAAGCCCGCACGGAAGGGGATGGCCGAGCCGGGTACGGTCGTCGGTGTGACGTCGCAGGACACTCTGCCGCCTGGCGCCACTCGGGGGCCGTGGTCGTGCCGCCTTCATGTGGTCACCGGCAAGGGCGGCACCGGCAAGACGACCGTAGCCGGCGCGCTCGCGGTGGCGCTCGCGACCGGGGGACGGCGGGTACTGCTCACCGAGGTCGAGGGGCGTCAGCAGATCGCGCAGCTGTTTGACACCCCGCCGCTGCCCTACGCCGAGCGTAAAGTGGCGAGCGCTCCAGGTGGCGGTGAGGTTTTCGCGCTCGCCATTGACGCAGAGGAGGCCCTGCTGGAGTACCTGGAAATGTTCTACAACCTCCGCCGCGCCGGCAGGGCGCTTGGCAAGATCGGCGCTATCGATTTCGCCACCACGATCGCGCCCGGGGTTCGGGACGTCCTGCTCACCGGCAAGGTGAAAGAAGCCGTGAACCGTCCGGACGCGACCCGTCCCGGCGGCAGGTCCTATGACGCGGTTGTTCTCGACGCGCCGCCGACCGGTCGTATTGCCCGGTTTCTCAACGTGAGTGCCGAGGTTGCCGGGCTGGCGAAAATGGGTCCGATCCGTACTCAGGCCGACAGCGTGATGGCGGTGATGCGGTCCGCCGCGACTGTTGTGCATTTTGTCACCCTCCTCGAGGAGATGCCGATGCAGGAGACGGTGGACGGCGTCGCTGAGGTGAGAACCGCGGGCCTCGCGGTCGGCGGTGTCATCGTGAATATGATCCGGCAGCCGTTGTTGGCGGCCGATGACATCGAGCGGGCTAGCGCTGATGAATTGGATCTTGAAGAACTGGTGGCAGGTATGAAGGAGGCCGGCATTCAGGCCGGCGTCGAGCTGGTCGGCGCGCTCGCGACCGAAGCGGCCCAGCACGCGCGCCGGGTACGCCTGGAAGTGGCTGAACGAGCCGAGGTCGAGAGGCTGGGCCGGCCCGTATACGAACTGCCCCTGGTCGCCGACGGCGTGGATGTTGGCGTGATCTACCGGTTTGCGGACCTGCTGCGCAAACAGCGGATGGTCGGATGAGCACGACGCAGGGGCAGCCCGCACAACGACCGCTGCCCGTCCCGCCGGTGCCGGTAGCGCCGTTGGACGTCGATGCGATGCTTGACAGCGAGAAGATCATTGTGTGCTGCGGGTCGGGCGGCGTCGGGAAAACCACCATTGCCGCGGCGCTGGCCCTGCGGGCGGCGGAACAGGGCCGCCAGGTGGTCGTTCTGACGATTGACCCGGCACGTCGGCTGGCCCAGTCCATGGGGCTGAGCGAACTGGACAACATTCCTCGGGAAGTCGCCGGGGTCGACCGGTCGGCCGGCGGCCGGCTGGACGCGATGATGCTCGACATGAAAAGGACGTTCGACGAGATCGTGCTGGCGCACGCAGCCCCGGACAGAGCTCAGCAGCTGCTTGAAAATCCTTTCTACCAGTCGTTGTCGTCGTCCTTTGCCGGTACCCAGGAGTACATGGCCATGGAGAAACTCGGCCAGCTGGATGCCACCGGGGACTGGGATCTCATCGTCGTCGACACGCCGCCGACCAGGTCGGCGCTGGACTTTCTTGACGCACCCACTCGGTTAGGGGCGTTTCTCGACGGTCGCTTGCTTCGGCTGCTGCTCGCCCCGGCGAAGGCGGGTGGAAAAATGTACCTGAAAGTTGTCGGGGTTGGGCTCGGTATGTTCGGCAAGATTCTGACCAAGATTGTCGGTGCACAGCTCCTGACGGACGTCAGCCAGTTCGTGGCGGCGCTGGAAACCATGTTTGGCGGTTTTCGGCAGCGTGCCGAGCAGACGTACCAGTTGTTGGGCGCACCCGGTACTTCATTTGTTGTGGTAGCCGCTCCTGAGGCCGCCGCATTGCGGGAGGCGTCCTATTTCGTTGATCGACTGGATTCGGACGGAATGCCGTTGGCGGGGCTTGTCATCAATCGGGTCCACCCGGTGTGTTCCGCGGCTCGCGGCCTGACCGTGGAACGCAGTCTCGCCGCGGCCGAAACACTCGCCGAGCACGCCGGGCATCCACTGACAGCGGCTGTACTGCGGGTCCACGCGGAAAGAGTAAGGCTGGCCACGCGCGAGAACCGGCTGCGGGAGCGTTTCACCAGCGCGCATCCTGACACACCGCTGGTTGAGGTCGACGCGCTGGCTGGAGACATTCACGATCTTGATGGCCTCCGCGATGTCGGTGCCGCGCTCGCTGGGGAGAAAGTACTCCACCAGGCTGGTTAGAGCGTTCCGGCCCGTTCAGGGCGCGCGATCGTGTTTTTGCGCGGCTGCGGCCTTGAGGAGCCCCAGCCAGCGTGGCGCTGTTCGCATGCGCTCGTCCCGGGGTGCCCCGAGACGCCGTCGTCGAGAGGTTGTCTCCTGGGTGACGTCGACGTCCCGAGCATCCGGTCGGAGTGTGATAGTGAGATACTGAGGACGAATCGGAGGCTGGATCGTCGACTGGGGGGACGAGGTGCGGACGGTCCTAACCCGCGGAGGCGGCCCCATGGTGGGCGCGCGCATCCGCAAGCAGTTTTCGCCAGGAGGCGACATCGGGCCGTCGCCGCAGAAGAGCTCGGCGTTCCCGTTCGGTCATACCTCCCCAGACTCCGAATTCGACTCGGTTGTCAAGGGCGTCAGCGAGGCATTCGGTACGAACGGCGCATCCGAAGCATCGGGTCTTGACGCGATTCTGGGCGGCACCTTGAACGAAGAGATCGTCCGGGTCCAGATCACGGCAGGCCGCGTTCGCGGTCCAGTCGCCATCGACGGTCGAGCCGATCAACTGGGTCGAGCTGGCACGTCGTGCGGCGCTGGTGCGGGTAGCCAGGCTGCTGGTCATGCCACCTGCCTTTCTTCTCGAGTCCGGGTCAGGGGGCCCGTGCGGGTGGTGACGTGGCTTCGCCCGAAACCGTACGGAGCGCCTTTGCCACGGCACAGACCCCACACGGGTGGTTGTCCAAATGACCCGTCCGGGCCATTGATCCGAGTGATAAATGTGGTGCGTTCTGTCACCGCTTCGTGTCGTCCGCGTGACATCCACGTGTCTGAGGAGCGGGGTCATAGGCTTGTGCCCATTGCGCGGCCGAGTGGTCGCGAAGGGGGCCATTTGGAGGTTCCCGGACGTGACAGCGACGACAGGAACATACCGTCGGCATCCGGAACCTCTGGTCGGTTCTGGTCGTTCCGGCGCCACCGGACGCATCGCACCCGCAGACACCCGGCGGCCCGCGAGACTCCGGTCCTTCCGGCCGCGTGCCCGGACAGCGGCTAGGCGGACGACGCGATTCATGATCATCAGTGGGCTGTCCGGCGTCCTGCTCGCGTTCATGGCGGTGCCCTTCGTGGCCCTGGTAGGCCTCACGGCCAAGGGCGGCGCCGACTCGTTCCTGGAGCTGCCCGCGAACCTCACCGTGCCGCCGTTGCCACAGGCCTCCCGGATACTTGATTCCCAGGGAAATGTGATCGGATACCTGCGGGGTGAGCAGGACCGGGAGATCGTGACGATTGATCAGGTGCCGATGGTGATGCGTCAGGCGATCATCGACATCGAGGATTCCCGTTTCTACGAACACACCGGCCTTGATTACAAGGGGCTCATCCGGGCCTATGTCACCAACCAGGAGTCAGGTTCGGTCACGCAGGGCGGTTCAACGCTTACTCAGCAGTATGTGAAGAATGTTCTGCTGCAGGCGGCGACCACCAGGGAAACCAAGGATGCCGCCACCGAGCAAACGGTCAAACGAAAGCTCCGAGAGGCTCGTTACGCACTGTATTTAGAGGATCACCTGAGTAAGGACCAGATTCTCGAGCGGTATCTGAACATAGCCTACTTCGGTGACGGCGCCTACGGTGTGCAGACCGCGGCGAAACACTACTTCAACGTCGACGTGAGTCGGCTTACCCTGCCGCAGGCGGCGATGCTGGCCGGTCTGGTCAAAAATCCCACAGCCTACAATCCGGTACTACATCCGCAGGCGGCTACGATCCGCCGTGACATCGTCCTGGAGCGTATGCGCGAACTCGGCCACATCAACGACAGCCAACTGCGTGAGACCAAGGCAGTGCCGTTGACACTGAACCGTCCGCCCCAGGCGGCAGATCCCTGCCAGCTGTCGTCGGTGCCGTTCTTCTGTGCCTACGTCCGCCGCGTGCTGCTTGCCGACGAGCGGTTCGGGGCGACCCAGGCGGACCGCGAGCGGCTGTTGTTCGAGGGCGGTCTGACGATTCGCACCACACTCAGCCCGATTGCCCAGGCTGCCGCGCAGAACGCCGCGTCCGGTGTCGTGCCACCGGGTAACCGGGTTGCCGCGGGTGTGGCGATGATCCAACCTGGTACCGGAAAAGTGCTGGCACTGGCCGTCAACCGAGTGTACGGACCATCCTCGGACGGTCTGCCGCCGGAGCGTACGACCGACTTCACCCACACAAAACAGATTATTCCGCTCGAGGAGACCTCGTTCTCGCCGGGCTCCACCTTCAAGGTCTTCACGCTGGCTGCGGCCATCGAGAAGGGAATGCCCCTGGGTACCACGTACTACTCGCCGGTATGTTATCACTCGAACATCTTCAACAATCCTCGCGCGGAGGGGAGCACGCGGGCGAGCACCGCGGACTGCTTCGGCAACGCCGATCCGAGCGAAGCCGGCCTGTACTCGATGACGACGGCAACCTGGCACTCGGTGAACACCTATTACATCCAGCTCGCGGAGAAGGTCGGCGTCCAGAGCACCGCCGAGATGGCTCGCCGGCTCGGCGTCACGTCATGCCGGGTACAGGATCACACCGCGGCGCTCCGGCAGCGCTGTCCGCCCGGTGGCATAGGAGCACGTGACGGTTCGGCTGTCCTCGGTTCCAACGAGATCTCCACAATGGACCTGGCGACCGCCTATGCCACGCTTGCCAATCACGGTATCCGTTGTGATCCACAACCTTTTGAATCGATCACCCAGCGGGTCGGCGGTACGGATCGGCCGGTCGCCTACGCCGCGCCCCAGCCATGCCGCCAGGTCCTCGGGGCGAATGTCGCGGACAGCGTCACCTCGGTGCTGGAGGGGGTCATCCTGCATGGAACAGGGGCGAAAAACGCGCAGATCGGCAGACCGGCGGCTGGTAAGACCGGGACCGCGCAGGGTTTCAGCACCGCTTCGTTCGCCGGCTACATCCCGCAGCTCGCCGTCGCGGTGACCCTCGCCGACCCGAGGTCGCCCACGACCTACCCGTTGCGTAACGTCCTGGGCCTTAACCAGGTCTATGGCGGTGACCTGCCCGCCGCGGTATGGGCGAGAACCATGCGTGGCGCGATCGACGGGCTCAAGTTGCCAGTGGCGGCAATGCCCGCTCCCGACGACAGCGAGCCCAATCCGCCGAAGGAGACACTGCCCGATGTCGTCGGCCAGAACGTTGTCCTGGCGCGGGCGCTGTTGACCGCGCAGGGCTTCGGGGTGACGGTCCAGGAGGTCAACAACCCGGCTCCGGCGGGTACGGTGCTGGCGATGAATCCGGCGGGCGGCCAGGACGTCCCGGCTGGTTCGGACGTGGTACTGATGGTCTCGCAGGGTCCTGACTCGCAGCCTCGACCGGACGGCGGCGGAACCCCCGCCGAACAGCCCGCAACGGTGCCGCCCCGGCAGCCCGTGACAGCGACCGCGAGCCCGGCACACCGACGGGGGAATAGCATTCTCGACATATTCGGCGGAGACTGAGAAGGCAGCGCGACTGGCAGTACGCGACCGGGCAACAGGGGACGCGGCGTCGCGGGGCTGGAGTGCGTGCGTCAGGTGGCAAGCCGGGCGCGGACGAGGACGGAGACGCGGGAGCCGTCCGCTCGCCCGGCCACCTCGGCCTGGACCGCTTTCATGGCGGCGCCCATCGCCTTCGGGCCGACGAGTCCCTGCTCGCCGATCACTCGTTCGATGATCAGAATGAGCTCGTCGTCGGTCAGCTGCTGGGGAAGGTAGGCGGCGAGGATCGCACCCTCGTTGCGTTCCTGCTCGGCCTGGTTCATTCGGCCGGCCGCAGCGAACGCATCCGCGGCCTCCCGCCGTTTGCGGACCTCGCGGGTGAGCACCTTCCGCACGTCCTCGTCGGACAGCTCGCGGACGTTGCTGCCGGCTACCTCCTCGTCCTTCACCGCGGCCATGGCCATGCGAAGGGTGGATGTGCGCAGCGCGTCCCGGGCCTTCATCGAAGTGGTGAGATCCGCCCGCAGGCGCTCCTTGAGTTCGCTCACGCGACCTGACCCTAGCCGTTCCGTCGCTCCGGGACCTCCAAGGATACGATCATCAGCCTTCCCGTTGTTGATCATTCGCGTGACGCGGCGCGGCGCGGCGCGGAGAACAGCCGCAATGGGCGAAACCTGGGCCACACTGGTCTGATGACGGGTACGCGACGGTTCCCCCCGGGCACGCTTCGAAGGACCGCCAGACGCGCGGCCACCGGATTCGGTGCGGCAGGCGCATTGAGCCTCGCCTATGCCGCCGGCTATGAGCGGAGCGCGTACACTCTGCGCCGTCTGGTGGTTCCGGCGCTGGCTGGCGAGGTCCGCCCGCTGCGTATCCTGCACATCTCTGATCTGCACATCACCCCCAAACAGGGGGGGAAACTGGCGTGGATCTCGGAGCTGGCTCGTCTGATGCCCGATCTTGTGGCATTGACTGGTGACGTACTGTCACATCCTGATGCGGACGGGCCGACCCTGGAGGCGCTGTCTCCGTTGTTCGGCTTCTCCGGCGTGTTCGTACCGGGGAACAACGACTACTTTGCGCCGACGTTGAAGAGCCCACATCACTACTTTTTGTCGGAGGACGACTCCAGGCCGAAGGGGCTCCCGTTGGACTGGGCCGCGTTCGCAAAGACCCTTGCGGGCGACAGCGGATGGATCGACCTGACCAACCATCGGACGGTGATGCGGGTCGCCGGACGGCGGATCGATGTCCGCGGCGTCGATGACGCCCGGTTGGGACGTGATCGTCTTTCCTCGGTGATCGGCCCTCGGGAGGACGCTGATGTTGAACTGCGGCTCGGGTTGTCGCACACTCCGGAGCCGCGGGTGCTGGACGCCTACACCTCCGATGGGGTGGCGCTGACGCTGTCCGGGCACACCCACGGCGGCCAGGTCCGGGTGCCGTTCCTCGGGGCGCTGGTCACCAACTGCGGTATTGATCGTGCCCGGGTGCGCGGGCTCTCCCGGTACGAGGCGGGCGGGCGGGGGTCGTGGCTGCATGTATCCGCTGGTCTGGGGACCTCACCATTTGCGCCGGTCCGCTTCGCCTGCCGGCCCGAAGCTACTTTGATCACACTTACAGCCGCGCCTTGAGGGCCTGTGCGGTCCACGGGACTCGGTGTCCCAGGCCGCTTGATGGATCAGGTAGACTCTGCGATGGTCGCGGGGTGTGGCGCAGCTTGGTAGCGCGCTTCGTTCGGGACGAAGAGGTCGTGGGTTCGAATCCCGCCACCCCGACCCAGGTCAGGGGCATGATCTGCAACAGAGGATCATGCCCCTGACGCATGTACAGCAGCGAAGTACAGCAGTAGGTCATCGATCAAGGCTCTCGCTCAGCCGGTTCAGTGCCTCTCGTGTCTTCGCCGACGACGCCTGTGCGTAGATCTCCATCGTCACGTCCATGTTCGCGTGACGCAGAACACGCATGATTACCCGCGGGTGTACGTCAAGCGCCATGGGCAGTGACGCGCAGGTGCGCCGGACCTCGCGCGGGAATCAACCGACGACGACATCGTCCCCGTCGAGGCGTAAGGGCAGCCGGGTGAGCGGCAGGGGCGCCGGGCCGCCAATGACCGCTCCGCTCGATGCCGAGTACAACGCACCATGGCAGGGGCAGGCGAACTGCTGGTCGGAGATCTGGAAGTTCACGGCACACCCGGCATGCGTGCACACTGCCGAAAACGCGGCGAACCCACCCGCCGGTAGGTGGACAAGCCAGGCCGGTTCCCCGGATCGGGGGTTGGTGAACTTTTTCGCCGATCCCTGGTAGATCTCATCGGCTCGCGCCACAATCGTGGCCTCTCCGGTTGCGATCGCCGTGGGCGGGTGGGAGGCCGCATGCCCACCGACTGCGCGTCCTATCCAGGCGGTCAGGCCAGCGGTGCTGAGAGCCCCGAGCGCCGCGAGGCCGGTTGCCGCCCCCTGGCGTAACAACGCGCGGCGCCGAGGGTCGTGGGTGCGCACTCGGGCAAGCCAGGCGTCCACCGACAGTACGCCGGCGGCGCCCACCGCGATGAACGGCAGCCACATGACCAGAAAAACGATGTCGGAGCCGTAGTAGTACGGCCGCGTGTGCCAGCTGACGGTGAGCAGGAACAGCAGGGAGAACATGGCGCCGGCGGCGGCGGCGAGCCGAGCCCACAGACCGAGGAGGGTCCCGACGCCCACCGCGACCTCGCCTAGGGCAATCAGGACCCCGACGGTGTCCGGATACGGCTGGAGCAGGCCGAGTAGCCCGCCGATCGGGCTGGCAGGGACAAGGAGCGCAAGCTGTCGATGGATCGATGTCGGCGAAGCCGGGTCGAGATAGCCGGGGTCGGCGAGTTTCTGCAGACCGGCGAAGGTGAACGTGACGCCGAGGAACAGCCGCAATGGCAGCAGCGGCCAGCCTGGCTCGGTGAGCCGGGCTGGCCGGCTGGTGCCCGTGCTCGTGGCGCCGTCCATAGTTTTCACGATCAGTGCAGGTTACCCGTGACCGCTCAGTGGAGGAGCGGAGCTGCATGATCGTGTTCTTTCGCGCCCCTCGGGCGCTCTCAGCGGCTCTTTGATGCCTCGCTCCGGCTCGGTCTGCCGTCGGGCTCCGTTGTGACGGAGCGGCGCTGTAGTCCGGCTGTGATCGCGCCAACGAAGATTTTTGCGATCAGTCCGACGGCGATGAGGTCACCCATCATCTGAATAATTGTGATGATTCTGGCTGTCTCGGTACGGGGCGCGATGTCACCGAATCCGACCGTACTGAAAACGGTAATTGTGAAATACAGCGCGTCCGTGCGGGTCAATGGCTCGGTGAAGGCCGCGACTTCTTCCCGGGCGAGCAGAAAATAGGTTGTCGCAAAGATCAATAAAAACAGCGGCAGGGACGCGGCGACAGACTCCACGGCGCGCAGCCGCGGATGGTTGGAATGGGCAATCTGCCAGACCTGAATGCTGACCACGATGGTGAAAACGAGCAGGCCGATGGCTATTCCAACAGCGGTACCAGCGCCGATCCTCCGGTCCAGCGGCAGGAGGTAGTAAATGCTGACCAGCACGGTCGTCGTCAACAGCGCGCGCAGCATGGAGCGAAGGATGACCCGGCGGCGTCGTGTCGGCCGCCGGGCCTCATGCCGTGCGTTCGTCACGGTGTCCCACAGATCCCGCGTGGTCACGAGATTGCGTGGCCGGTGCTGGCACGGACCGCGCCGGTATCAACACCGGTATCAACACCGGTGCCCGGCTGGCCCCGCCCGGCAGCTGGAAGGTGGGTTCGCGGTCCATTGTCTCGCCGGCGTAGCGCGACACGGGCGGTGGCGGCAAGTAGCCGTGGCTCTCGTCGGCACCGTGCGGCGAACAGGTCCGGACGCTCGGTGGCGTGCCGTGTGCGAATGTCGGCAAGTCGTCGCGGCACAGAAATGATCTTTCCGGTTGCGTCCGCTGTCATGTCCGCGTAGACGAGCGCGTCCATGACGGGCCCATTCTCCGCCGGGAACTCATCAAGGGCGTTCAGCAGCCCTCTCGGCCGCGCCAGCAGCCGTGCTTCGGAGTGATGCGCGACCAGAGCGGCAAGCCGCGCCGGCGCGCCGGCCTGGATGAGGTGGATCGCGCCGTCGAGGGGATGGAACCCGGTATCGATCAGTAGCGGTGCATAGCCGATGTCGTGCAGCCAGGCCGCGGCGACGAGCAGTTCTCGGTCGGCCGGTGCGACGGTGGAAGCGATCCTGCCCGCCTGAGCCGCCACTGCCTGAGAGTGTGCCCAGCGGGCGGGCAACGGCCGCAGCAGCAGATATGCGGTCGCACGGGCCGCGGCGGCGGTCGCGTCGAAGCGTCGTGGCAGCGGCACTGTGGACCTGCCGTGCTGGTGGCTGTCGCCGGCAGGATCAGGGAAGGAGTCGGTCACAGAGTCCTCCGTGTCCGGTGATCACGGCGTTGCCCACAGGGGGCCACCGGCAGCTGCTGGCTGCTGGGCGCTGGCGGCGGCACCCGCGGCGAGCGCATCGGTCTCGTCGTTCAGGCTCCAACTGCTCGGGGTTCGAGGGGCCGGTTACTGCCGGGCCCAGCAGCGGTATGCCCATCCAGGCGCATTCCACCGCTGACCAGGCCAGTTCATTTTGGCTACGCCGATTCCGGCCGGGAGAAATCCTTGTAAGACCGGCTTACCCGGCGGATCGCCGCCAGGCGGGTTCAGACGTCCGCTAAGGAGGAGGCAGGAGCGGGGGTACGTATTCCCCGGGGCCGCGGCCTGGCGGATCGTGCGACGTTCGAGGCGGCCGCGGGCGGTGGACGCGATTGCGTGGATACCGGTTGCATTGTTGCCGCCGGTGGCTTGGATGCCACGCTGGCCGGAGATCTGGGCGTAGGCGTGGCCGGTGGGCCGGACGTGGCGGTGGGCCGCGGTGCCGGGGCGGTGGTTGCCGGCGGCGGTGCGCTTGTCTGGGTCGGTTGTGGCGTTACCGGAGCTGCCGGCGGATTGCTGGTGGCTTGCGTCGCATTTGTAGGATTTTTTGATGATTCAGTCATCTGGATGGGGTCTGGCTGGGTTGACGTGGCCGGCTCTCTTGGTGTCGATTTCGCGACATTCGCCGCATTGGGCGCGGCTGCGATGGGCTCGGCGGAAGGCGGTGGCGGTATGTTTATCGGCTGCCCTGACGGCGGGCCGTCGCCGAGTACTGACGGTTCGCTGAGCAGCATTCCAGCCGAGTTCCCGGGTCGGCCGGAGGTCCACATTCCCGCAACGGTCGGAACGATGGTGCTGCCGCTCGGCGCGGGTGCGACCACCGGCGTTGGGATGGCGCCGTGGATGTCCGCACCGCCACCAGAGGCGACACGCAGCGCTACGGCGACCGCTAGCCCGGCGGTGATGCCGAGCGCGATTCCAGCGGCAACGGTGACCAGCGCCAGTTGCCAACGGCGAACGGGGGCTGCGCCGGAGGTGGGTGGCCGGTGCGTGGCTGCGCTCTGCCGGCCGGCTGGGGTCGGCTGGCCGGCCGCGGCGAGATTCCCCGCGCGACCGGCCGCCGGTGCCGCCGCCGGTGCCGGTGCCGGTGCCGGCACCGCCGGTGGTACGGGTACAGCCACCGGTAGCGGCGTAGGGGCTGACGGAGGCGGTAGCGGTGGCGCGATCAGAACGTGCCGGGTGACCTGGTCCGCGAGGTCCACGCTGTCCACATAATTGCGGACGACACCGGTGACCAGCTCGACGGCGGTAGGTCGCCGTCCCGGATCCCTGTTGAGCGCTTGTAGCGTCAATGGTCTTAGGCCATCGGGAATACCGCTGAGGTCGGGTTCTTCCCGCAGCATGCGAAGCGCCGAGGCGGTGGGCGTGTCCGCGGCGAAGGGGTGCCGCCCGGTCGCGGCGAACACGACGCACATGGCCCAGGAAAAGACGTCGGCAGCGGGCCCGGCCCGTTCACCGCGCAGCTGTTCCGGTGCCATCCAGGCGACTGTCCCGATGACGTGCCCGGTCTGGGTGTGTTCGGTGGTGTCGACGGCATGGGCGATCCCGAAGTCGATGACCTTCGGGCCGTCCCAGGCCAGCAGGATGTTCGACGGTTTCAGATCGCGGTGTACAAGCCCAGCCGTGTGGACCGCGACGAGAGCGTCGGCGAGGCCTGTGGCGAGATTCACCAGGGTGGAGCTGCCGAGCCGGCCACGCTCGGCCACAGCTGTGGCAAGACTCACGCCATCGACGTACTCGGTCGCCATCCACGGGCGCTCCGCGTCGACGTCGGCGTCGCGCACCTCGGCTACGTAGTTGCCGCGGACGCGGCGCGCTGCCGCGACCTCGCGGCGAAACCGCTTCCGGAAGTCCGCGTTGTTGATCAATTCTGGGCGGATGACCTTGACTGCCAGGGGATGGCCGTCCTCGTCAAAGCCGAGATAGACGGTGCCCATCCCGCCGGCGCCCAGTCGTCCCTGGAGCCAGTACCTCCCGACTTTTCGGGGATCAGCGTCGGTCAGCGGCGCCAGCACGCCCGCTCCTCTCCTATGATCCGCACCCCATCCCGGGATCACGCTACCGAGCCCGGCGGGGTTTACGGCTGTCGGCGCATCAACTTTCTCGAGCGTGCCCTACTTGATCGTGGTGATCAAACGTATGATCGATCACATTCGTATGTAGCTGGCTGGCCGGGGTGTATAGGTAAAAGATTGTCGTAAGCGTAACCGGATGTGATCATGTTGATCGTCAGATGGTGCCAAGGAGCCGGCGGCGCGGCCGTGACCGCCCGCGCGCGGATTTTTTCGAACTTTTTAGATCAAAAATGCCTATTTCCGGATCCGAGCCTCGGAAGATAGCCCGCGCTCGGACCGGTTGCCGGATGATTTCGCGGCTTGCCGGTTGCCAACGGTGTTTTTGATCACTTTGTCGCCGCAGGCCGGCCCGGTGTGCCGCGCCGGCCGTACCTGAACTCCTGTCGGTGCCTGTCGCGAGGTCGACGACCGGCCTTTTGCGCCGGATCCCGAGTTCACTGGCGATGTCCAGCCAGTCGTGGCTGTTGCGTGGCAAGGCTGGTCGCCGGTGCTGCCCTCCTCTCCATGGTGGGCCGAGGGCAGCGCGTAGCGCTCTGATCTCCCGGTCGCGCTCAGCGATCGTGGCACGGATACGGCCCCATACGTCGATAGCGGAAACCATCGGTCCATAATGTTTCACTGAGACCGAAGGCGGATGTACAACTCGAGGCAAGGGATGTCGGTCACGTACCGCTTTGCTGGTACAGGCAGTTGTCTTGGGCCGACCTGGGGACGGCTGACCCGCCACGGGCGGCCGGTCAGCAAAGGGGGTCCTGGGAGGCAGGGGAAGAGTCGATTTCCGTTACGCATCGTGGTGTGGGCGGAAGGTACTGGCTGGAGGTCGTCATAGAAGATCATTAAATAGCGGGTTAGCGCTCACAGGAATTTCACAGGAAATCTGACTACACTCGGGAGGTTCATCTGTTCACCGACAAAAAAGGTATTTTTCATATTATGGCGGGGCCTGGGTGCTGAGTAGTTGGAATGGGTTTTCCGTGTTTCGGGGCGGCCGGGTGGTGTCCATCTCGCCGCGCAGGCAATTGCCCAGATGGTACCAATTCCGGTACCTCGCCGAGCTATCCGGACCGACTGGTTCCATCGGATACAACCTGATTGGCTGAAGGAGGCGCAATCATGGCTTTTTCCGCGCCTGTGGAGACATGGAGAGACTGGCCGCCCCGGGATGATCTGATGGGGCCGGGAAACAGCCGTAGATACTTGGCCACAAACCGGTCATGTCTGCTTTACCTGGCGTTCGGGTTCTGTTTGGCAGTCGGTTACTACCTGGTGCCGTCACAGGGCGCGGGCCACACCGTACGGATTGTGGGCTATTGCCTGGCCAGCGCCTCGACCGCGGTAGCGGTACTCGTCGGTGTCGGTTGCTTCCGGCCCGCACCACGGCTGCCCTGGCTGCTGCTAGCCGCCAGCCAGCTCGTGTATTTGATTGCTGGTACGGCGCTTTTCCCGCCATACCAGGCTGCCGGAGCAGCCGTGGGAGCCACGCGATTCCCCATTTTCTTTAATGCGTTTTACCTAGCTCGTTATCCGCTTGCGGTGGCGGGTTTGGTCATTTTCATACGCCGTCGGACTCCTGGGCGTGACCTGCCCGGCCTGCTGGACGCCGGTACCCTGGCGGTCGCCGTGGCCATGCTCTCCTGGCTGGGCCTGATCGGCCCGTATGTCCGCGGCGGATCCGGCCGACTGGTCGATGCCGCATCCTTGATCGGATATCCGGTCATGGATATCGCGCTGCTCGCGGTCGGGCTGAGGCTGTTCCTCGGGCCGGGCCGTCGGTCGCCTGCCTGCTTCCTGCTCATGGGTAACCTTTTTTTAATCATGACCGCGGACACCCTCTACGGGCTGCAACAACTGGGCGGCACCTATCGGACGGGCAACTTCCTGGATGGGATGTGGCTTGTCGCCAACGTGACGCTAGGCGCCGCGGCACTGCATCCGACGATGACTCGGCTGACCGCACCCGCGCCGGCTGGCGAGCAGAACCTCGGTGGCGTCCGGCTGGCTGTGCTGCTCACGGCGGCGCTGGCCGCTCCTGCCATGATAATGATTGAATATGCCCGTGGGGTCACCCATGACATTCCGGTTATGGCGATGGCATGCGCGCTGATGTTCCTGCTGACGATCGCTCGAATGGCGGGACTCGTCTGCGACCAGCGCCGGCTGGCGATGGTCGATTCGCTGACCGGCTTGTACACACGCCGTTTTCTTGAGGCGGAGATGTCCAGCGGGCTCACCCGGGTGCGTCGCGGCGGAGGTTTACTGGGGCTGGTCATTATTGATGTTGATCATTTTAAGGAAATAAATGATCAACATGGTCATCCCGGGGGTGACAGGGTGCTTGCCGAGATCGGCGCTCGGCTACGCGCAGCGACTCGCCCAGGCGATGTGCTTGCCCGCTATGGCGGTGAGGAATTTGCGTTGTTGGCGTCCAATATCGACTTGAGCGAGCTGGGAGCGCTCGCTGAACGGCTGCGTGCCCGGGTGGCAGGGAGCCCTATCGCCCTGGATGCCAACACCTTGATCTTCGCCACTGTGTCGGTGGGGGCCTGCGCCTTTCCGACGCACGTGTCGAGCCAGGGCGAGCTGGTCGCAATGGCGGACGGCGCTCTGTACTCCGCCAAGGCACGGGGACGGGACCGGGTGGTGATTGCCGAGATCCCGCGGCCCACGGCAGCACCTGCCGCTGACGGAGCCCGTGATGCCGGCGACGCTCAGAAGGTCAGAGATCCTCAGGGCGCCGTGGCCGAGTCCTGGTGACCGGGTCCGCTTCCCGGTAGCCGCACATACACGACCGCGGTCCGATGGCGTAGGCCGGTGGCATCCTCTTCCGCCGGCGGCCTACGCCATCGAGGCGCTATCGCCGGGCGCTATCGCCGGGCGCTATCGCCGGGCGCAGCGTCTGCCGCGGACGATGATGACCAGCACAGCTGCCATCATTACGCCGGTCATGGCGGCTGCCGTGGCACGGGTGGCGCGAGGGCTGTTGACGGCTTGCTGGCGCACGGCCTGCATGGTCCGCGCTGGGCGAACTGTGGATTCCCGCACCTTCTCGGCTGTTGCGGTCACGCGCGGGTTATGGCTGACCTTCGCCGCCGTCTGGCTGGCGGCGTCCCGCACATGTTGCGCGTTTCCCGCAAAGTGCGGATTTTGCCCGACCCGGTGCACCGCCCGGCCCGCGCTGTCCTTCGCCTTCTGGGCTGTCGCCGAGGCCCTGGGCGCGAGGTCCTCGGTTGCCCCGGCAAGCCGCACCCGGGCGTCTGCCGCGCCGGTGGCCATCCGTTCCCAGGTATGGGCTATGGCGATCTTGGCATCCTCGACGGTGCGTCCTGCCGCCTTTGTGGGACTCATCTTCTCGGACAGCGCGGTGAGCTCTTCGGCAAGCCGTGTTCTGGTTGCCTCGATGTCAGTATTGATCGAATTTGGATTCTCGTCCACGAGCGTCCTCCCAGCATCCTTGGGCACAGGCCGGTGCGGGACCGTCCGACAGATCTTTGACCGGATCAACATCCATCGGAGTGGCCCTTGGTTGTGATAATCCTGATCTTCGGATTACCCTGGAATGACGCGGCTAACCGGTACGGCGTGTTGCGGGAGTCGTCGTTCGATCAGGGAGCCGCGTCCAGATGGTTGCTGGCGAGGATCGCCGCTGTGAGCGGAGCGCCGCCGGGTCAGGTCGGGTATGGCGTGGTGCCACTGTCGCCTGGCATTTCGCGAAAGATCAGCGACAGGTCGACGTCCCCGTGGAAGCTGATCAGGGCGGCCTGTGCCGGTACCAGGATCATGGCCGCGGTCAGGTCGGCCGCGGTGGCACCGGCCGCGAGGATGAGCTCATGCTCGACGACCGGGCCGTGTTGGACGGTCACTACCTCGGCAAGTGAGGTCGGTGTCGTGTTGGGTACGCCTCGGGGTTCGGGTACAAGGTCGCCGTCGGTGTCCATTTTCGGGCCTCCTCGATGAGAACCTAGCAACTTTGATCGATGCGTTTGCGGACGACTATGTGGTCCTTTTGGCGAGCCGTTCACGGCAGCTCCACGTTGTCGCATTGGCGCCCTTTCCTACCCACCGCCCGCCGCTATGGGCCATGGGTGACGTGAAGCATGTCCGTGAGATCACTGCGCGTCCGTACTGTGACTTCACGATCAAATAGCCATCGGCATCCCCAGGGGCTTTCGGGCATGCGACAGCATCGATATTGCTTTATAGCAAATATCTGGCGGCTGGTGCGGTCGGGGGGTAGAGGTATTTTCCGCACCCTGCAATATTTGGTCGTCAGCTTCTTTTGCAGCCAAGCTGATTTATTTATTGCTTTTCTTGGCCAAGTGGCTGCCGCCGGAAGGGTTCGAGGCATGCCTGGATGCCAGGCGGATGCGTCGCGATGCGGTGAGGCGCATGCCCCAGCCCCACGGCGGTTTCGGTGTTCCCCTCGAGCCGCGTGCGCAGGTACCTCGGTGCGCGGATAGCTCAGGAATCGATCGCGGGATGTCCGGGCAGCGCGTACACACCTGGCGCGATCAGGATCGCGAGACCGTCGTCCAGTAGTCCGCTCAGCGCTCGCTCGCGTTGTACCGGCTCGTCCCACACCGCGTCGAGGAGCTCGCGGTGTACCGGCCCTGGCGCCTCGCGCAGCACCGCGAGCAGGCGTCCGCGTACCTGTCGGTCGGTCCCGGCATAGCCCTGCGGACGCCGGGGTGGGGAATCCGCGGGCGGGTTGCCCGCCTGGCGCCATCCGCATTCTTCCGCCACCGGGCAGGCAGCGCAGTGGGGCGTCCGCGCGGTACAGACCAGCGCGCCGAGTTCCATGAACGCCGCGCTGGCCCGGGCTGCCATCCGCGGGTCGATAGGTAGGAGCGACTCGACCAGTTGCAGGTCCCGGCGTGATGTCGCCGTCCGCTGGTCATCGTGGCCACCGACCGCACGGCTGACAAACCGCCGGACATTGACATCGATCACAGCGTGACGCTGCTGGAAGGCGAACGCGGCAACTGCCCGAGCGGTGTAGGTACCGACTCCTGGCAGCCGCAGTAGTTCGTTCACGCTGTCGGGGATTGCTCCACCGTGTAGTTCCGTGATGGCGACGGCGGTCTGATGCAGCCGCAACGCCCGCCGCGGGTAGCCGAGCCGCCCCCACATCCGTACGGCCTCGCCGGCTGGCTCGGCGGCAAGCGCGGACGCGGTCGGCCAGCGGTCGGTCCATGCGCGCCACACGGGCAGGACCCGGTTCACCGGTGTCTGCTGAAGCATAATCTCGCTGACGAGGACCGCCCACGGGCTCACTCGCGGGTCTCGCCAGGGAAGATCCCGGGCGCACACTCCGTACCAGTCAAGGACGGCGTCCGCGAGCGCGGGCGGTGCGGCTGCTGTTTCCGGGACAGGGGAACCGACTGTGAAGGATGTCATTACCACCATCCTGGCATGAGCTCGTTTCGATGATCAGTCACACCCTGAACCCGGGGCTTCATGGGGTGTGGATCCCCAA
>NZ_CAKJTO010000051.1:0-7551 GCF_917627405.1 Protofrankia sp. Cj5 | reverse complement strand
AGATGGAGGCTGCCCTCGAGTCAGGGGTCCCCAAATTTTCGCGAAGCGGAAATTTGGGGTTAGACGTAGCGTTCGAGGATGCTGGACTCGGCGAGCCTGGACAGCCCCTCACGAACGGCTCTGGCGCGCGCGGCGCCGATACCCTCGACGGTCTGCAGGTCGTCCACGCCGGCCGCAAGCAGTTTCTGCAGGGTGCCGAAGTGGTCGACGAGCCGGTCCACGACCGTCCGGGGCAGTCGTGGCACCTTGGCCAGCATCCGATACCCGCGGGGACTGATCTGGCCGTCGAGTACATCCGCGCCCCCAGGGAAGCTGAGCGCGCGGGCGAGCACGGTCAGATCCAACAAATCGGTCGGTGACATCGCGGAGAGCCGGGCGAGAATCTCGGCGGCGGTGCCCACCTTGCCTCCGGAGGGCAGATAATCGCGGACGGTGAGTTCCCGTTCGGTTTCCACCCCTGCCATCAGCTCCTCGAGCTGGAGGGACAGCAGCCGGCCGTCGGTACCGAGTTCGACGACGTAACCTTCGATCTCGTCGGCGATCCGCCGAACCATTTCCAGGCGTTGGCTGACGGATATCGCGTCGCGGACGGTGACGAGATCTTCGATTTCCAGGGCGGACAGCGTGCCGGCAACCTCGTCCAGCCGCATCTTGTAGCGTTCCAGAGTCGCCAGCGCCTGGTTGGCCCGGGACAGGATGGCGGCTGAGTCATCGAGGACGTAGCGCCGGCTGGCCACGTACAGCGCGATGATCCGCATCGACTGGCTGACCGAGATCACCGGATACCCGCTCTGCTTGGCCACCCGTTCGGCCGTGCGGTGCCGGGTACCGGACTCCTCGGTGAAGATGGTCGGGTCAGGCACCAGGTGCACGGCTGCCCGTACGATTCGTTGCAGGTCCGACGACAGGACGATCGCGCCGTCCATCTTCGCGAGCTCGCGCAACCGGGTGGCGGAGAACTCGACGTCGAGCTCGAAGCCACCGGTACAGATGCCCTCGACCGCCTTGTCGTGCCCAAGAACGATCAGGCCGCCGGTATGGCCGCGGAGGATGCGCTCAAGCCCATCCCGGAATGGGGTTCCTGGGGCGACAGCGGCCAGTGTCGCCCGGAAGGTGTCATCCCCGGGTGGTCCTGCCATCTGGCTCCCTCGGTATCTCGGCGTTCCGCCGTGGTGATGGTATCGGGCGGGCTGCTTTGCCATGCCGTTCCCATGGCATTGTAGTTGAATATGATTTTGTAGTTAAATTTTTGGTCACTGTGATTTTCATTTATTATCACCATACATATGCTGTATTGCGCTGTTCAGGTCGCACACTTCGATCGTTGTCATGCCCTCGGGCGCCGGACCCGCGTCCGGGGGGACGAGGGCCCATCGGAAACCGAGCCGGGACGCGGCCGTCAGACGCCGGCGGACCGCGCCCACCGACCGGACCTCGCCGGCCAGGCCCACCTCGCCGACAGCGATGAGGTTCGCGGGAATGGGGCGGTCCTCAACGCTGCTGATCGTGGCCAGCGCGACGGCGAGATCGGCGGCCGGCTCGGCTAGCCGGACCCCACCGACGGTAGCCGCGTACACGTCCGATCTGCCAAGTTGGAGCCGGCCACGGCGCTCAACGACAGCGAGTATCATTGCGACTCTGGCTGAGTCCAGCCCGGAAACGGCCCGTCGCGGCACCGCCGCCGTGCAGCTTGCCACCAGCGTCTGTACCTCAGCAACCAGCGGACGGCGGCCTTCGACCGTGACCGTCACGCAGGTGCCGGCGACGCCGTCCACGGGTCCGCCGTCATGCCAGCGGGACAGGAACAGCCCGCTCGGATCCGCGATGCCGCGGATACCACCGTCGCCCATCTCGAAGCAGCCGACCTCGTCGGAGGGGCCGAAACGGTTCTTGCTCGCCCGGACCAGGCGTAGTGACGAATGCCGCTCGCCTTCGAAGTGCAAAACGACATCAACCAGGTGTTCCAGCAGCCGCGGTCCGGCGACCGCGCCATCCTTGGTCACGTGGCCGACGATCACACATGCCATGTTCAGCGCCTTTGCCGCGCGGATCAGTGCCGCGGTGACCTCGCGGACCTGTGTGACCCCGCCGGCTGCCCCTTCAGCGGTGGCGGTGGTGATGGTCTGTACCGAGTCGACCACCAAAAGTTCGGGACGAACTTCGTCGACGTGGGTGAGCAGAGCCTCCAGGTCGGTCTCCGCGGCGACCCACAGATCGGGGTGTACCGCTCCCGTCCGCCCGGCGCGCAGCCGGACCTGAGCCGTGGACTCCTCACCGGTGACCACGAGCGCCCGAGCGCCCGATGCGGCACTGCGCGCCGCGACCTCAAGCAGCAACGTGGACTTACCGACACCCGGCTCCCCGGCCAGCAGGACGACCGCTCCGGGAACGAGGCCGCCACCGAGTACTCGATCGAGTTCGGTGACCCCGGTGGGCCGGCTGCGAGCCGTCGTGATGTCAACCGCGGACATGGGGCAGGCGGGGGCCGTGATCGTCGCGGTCGACCGGGCGAGGCCACGCCCGCCCGACCGGTGGGTTGAGCGGACCGCGGGAGCCTGGGCCTCGATCGTCCCCCAGGTGTTGCAGCGTGGGCACCGGCCTGCCCATTTGACCGACTCCGTACCGCACCCACTGCACCGGAAACCGCCCGATGCCGCTCGGGAGGACGTGCCCGATGCGTTCGGACGGGGAACGGGAGGCCGGGATGACATGGCCCGCACCGTATCGGGACGGTCCGACAACCACCATGGGGCAGTTGCCGAGCGGCCCTGTCAGGCTGCCGACGATGTCAGTCGGCCGACGTCAGCCGGACCGGCATCGCCGGCAGTGACCGAACAGCGCTGGCCGGTGGCCGATCGCGTGTTCTCCGGCTGCCGGACGATCAGCCGGTGGCGCCGGCCGGGTGCGTCGTGCCGGCGGTCGGGCTACTGGTCGCGGAAGCGGGAACGGAAGCGGTCGGACTGCTGGTCACCGATCGCGCGGACGGCGTCGGGAGCGATGTCGCTGGCGGTGCGGACGCTCCCGGAGCGGGTGGTTCCACCGGGACGGCGAGGGTGATGCTGCCGGCCTTGGCAAAGGTGAACGTGACCGCGATCGCCTGCCCGACGAGCAGGTCGCGGTTCAGCCCGGTCAGCGTGGGAGCATTACCGTCGGCGATATAGATGTTGCTACCGCCTGGTTCGAGGATGGCTCTCTTCGGGGCTTGGCCGCCGGTCGCCGCCGGCGACGCGACCTGAACGATCTGGTCCTCCTCGGCTCCGCCGTTGAAGAACGCGGACACGACCTGGGCCTTCTCGCCTGAGGCCGCCGGTCCGGCCACGTAGACATTACGCAATGAGATGGTGCCGATGGCACCGGAGACGGTGTTCGTCGTCGTGCGCGCCTGTGCCGTCACCGCGTCATTACCTGCCGCACACGATGTAAGTGCGACCGCGCCGATCAGTGATGCGGTGGCGAACAGCGAGATGGTCGCGGTACGCACACCCGGACGGTGGCTCACGGCTCGGCTGCTCCTCCGTGCGGTACCGACGGTCATCTTGTCGGCACTGATTGACCCTGCCGCCGGACTGGCGGACGGCTTGTGGCTGGCTCCACCCGAAGACTCACATACCCGACGGGTTCGACCGCGGAGCACAGCCTAGTGCAGCGGCGGCGGCACGAGCCCGGACTCTGCGCGTGGCGGCCGGTGGTCCGTGATAATGATCACCTAGTGCCGCTCGGTCGGCGGAGCGGTGCTCGGTCAGCGGAGCGGAAGGGCTCCGAGCCAGCCCTCCAGGCGGTCGCCGGGAGCGAAGACGCGAGGTGGCTGTACCAGCCGGCCGTCCGCGGCGACAAGGAGCAGCGTCGGCTGTTGGGGATCCGCACCGACCAGGCGGGCAAGGGATCCGTCCGGGTCGCCGAAGCCGAGGGCCCGCCCGCCCGCGGCCTCGGGCGCACGGGTGAGCTCATTCAGAGCTGGGCTGTCCGCTCCCGGGGCGAGCAGATAGGTCGGCACCGGGTTGCCCTCATGGGCTTGGCCCACGATGTCGTGGACGGCTTTCGCGCAGTCGCAGGCCGTTGGCAGCAGCACGATCAGCGCCGGTCGAAGATCGGAAGCGATGCGCGACCCGTGCGCGGCGCGGAGCGTGATGTCGGGCAGCACGCTCCCGACGGTGCCCAGCTGCGCGGTTGTGGTCGCGAGCGGGAGCGGGCGGGTGGGCGCGGGCGGGCGCGGATGAGCGAGGACGAGCGGCACCATGGCGCCGAGCGCGCTGATGATTATGAGAAGTACCGCGATGATCACACTTGGGGCGGGGCGTGACCGGTGAGCCGGTCGGTCGGCCGGTGCGGGGCGCAGGCCTGGAAGAATCTTGCTGATGAGCTCCCGGCGCCGCAGCGACTGTAGTTCGGCGTGGTAGGCGGCGACGTCGTCGGCCAGCTCGCTGATGTCGTCCGGGATGTGGATGTCGTCCGGGATGTCGTCCGGGACGTCGTCACGGTGCCCGTTCCGGGGGCGGGAATGATGGTCGTCACGGCCGGGCCCGTTGCCCTCGTCGTCCCCGGAGGCGGGCGGCGGCGGTGTGAGGTGCACCTGTCCATCGTGGCCGATGGACGGCCCATCTGCCGGGTGGTATAGGAAGACTAGTGACCAAAGGTCGCGCGATCGTGGTTCCTTCCGCGTGGACGAAGGTCCGAGCGAGCTTGGGTGAAGTCATGGATCGGGCGTGCTGGAACGGCAGCCGTACGCCACGAGAGCACGGCGCTGCCGGCGGTCCACGTAGGTCATCGGTGTCATGGGGGTAGCGAGAGGCACAGTAAGGACATCGGGGTAGGCTGCCCGCGTCGGCGGCCTTTGCCTGTTTCGCCTGGTCCGGAGCGTCGCGGACCCCTTGGCGGCACGTCACCGAGGCGCCTAGGCGGGCCAGCCGCGGCCTGCCTTACAAGCATGCGTCTGACCTGGGTCGATGCATGCGTGTTACTCTGGTGAAGGCGGAAGGGGCACTTGACACATGGCGTTCCAAGTCGGCGAGACCGTTGTTTACCCACATCATGGTGCTGCTCTCATCGACGCGATTGAAACACGCGTCATCAAGGGCGAGGAAAGGCTCTATCTCGTACTCAAGGTTGCTCAGGGTGACCTGACTGTGCGCGTCCCAGCGGACAACGTTGCGATGGTCGGCGTCCGTGACGTGGTCGGTCAGGACGGTCTCGAGCGCGTATTCGAGGTTCTACGGGCTCCGCACACCGAGGAGCCAACCAACTGGTCACGGCGGTACAAGGCAAATCTTGAAAAGCTCGCGTCCGGCGATGTGAACAAGGTTGCTGAGGTGGTTCGCGACCTCTGGCGTCGTGATCGCGAAAGGGGGCTGTCCGCAGGTGAGAAGCGCATGCTGAGCAAAGCGCGACAAATCTTGGTCAGTGAGCTCGCACTCGCGGAAGGCACAAATGAGGACAAAGCCGAGGCCATGCTCGACGAGGTCTTGGCAGGTTAGCCGGCGGCAGGTAACGCGGATATCCAGACGTCCCCAGTCCTTTTGACACGTAATGCGTATGTCTGACCGTGTAGCCGCGGTCGTTCCGGCAGCCGGCCGCGGCGAACGTCTTGGTGGTGCCATACCCAAGGCGCTTCGTGGCTTGGCCGGTCGTACCCTCGTGCAGCATGCGGTTGATTCACTGCTGTCCGCGACCTTGGTGAACCAGGTGGTCGTCGCCGCTCCGGCCACGGAGCTGGAAACATTTGTCGCCCTGCTCGGGCCTGACGTACATGTGATTGCCGGTGGCGCGGAGCGCATCGATTCCGTGCGGGCAGCCATATCCGTTCTTGATGAGACGGTGGGGGTGGTCCTGGTGCACGACGCGGCTCGTCCATTGACACCCCCCGCGCTTGTTGATGCGGTCGCCGCCGCGGTGCTGAGTGGGGCGCCAGCGGTGATCCCCGTACTCGCGATAAACGATACGATCAAGCAGGTTGATGGAGCGGGCCGGGTTGCGCGGACGCTTCCGCGTGATGTTCTGCGCGCTGTGCAGACACCACAGGGATTCCGTAGGGATGTGCTGGACGAGGCCTATCGGTTCGGCGGGACAGCGGACGGGGTGGCGATTACGGACGATGCGGGGCTGGTTGAGGCGCTCGGCGTCCCCGTGACAACTGTTCCCGGTGCTCAGGAGGCTTTCAAAGTGACCCGACCGGTCGATCTGCTTTTTGCCGAGGCGCTGCTTGCGCGTCGTGGCTAGACCCTCGGGCCGCTGGGCGCACGGAAAGAGACGTAATCGTTTGATTTTTGGTCGACTGATCCCCGCGGTTCCGGGCGCGCGAAAAAAATCATAGTTGTATGCCCCGGGGGTTCTGGCCGGATTCGGGGTTCCGTACCGCCCGACCAGCGTGGCGCTGCCTGCCGGTGCGCAGCCGCGGCCAGCGCGTCGCACGAGGGTGCCGATAGTGTTCCTGTGAGGTGAGGAAGTTGTCGCTGGCCGGACTTCCCCGAGTGGGTGTCGGCGTGGACGTCCACCCGTTCGCGGCCGGCCGCCCGTGCTGGGTGGCGGGTATTTTCTGGCCGGACGAAACCGGCCTTGCCGGGCATTCGGATGGTGATGTCGCGGCGCACGCGTCCTGTGACGCGTTGCTGACCGCGTCCGGACTCGGCGATCTAGGTTCGATCTTCGGCACCGGCCGGCCGGAATGGGCCGGGGCGGCAGGGGTCACCCTGCTCACCGAAACGGCGAGGTTGCTGGCTAAGGCGGGCTGGACGATCGGGAACGTCGCCGTGCAGATCGTGGGGAACCGGCCCCGGATGGCCGCACGGCGCGCCGAGGCCGAGGAAACCCTGACGGCCGCGGTCGGCGCGCCGGTGAGCCTGTCCGCAACCACCACTGACGGTCTTGGGCTTACTGGGCGCGGTGAAGGCCTCGCGGCGATCGCCACCGCATTGGTTGCCCGCGGCTGATCAGTGTGTGTCCCATCCACATGGTTGATCATGCCTGGTTGGCATGAGAGCTGCTGACTGCCACCGCGAATGAGAGGCTGAGAACGCGACGGGACCCGGCGGAGGAGCTTGATGTCGCTATATCTACCCGAAAAGGTAAAGGATCTTGCGGATGCCGCGATCTACGTGACGCTCGCAACGATCCGTCCCGACGGGTCTCCGCGGATGACAGTGCTGTGGGTCGCACGCGATGGCGATGACCTGTTGTTGTCCACGGTCCGGGGCCGCGCCAAGGAGCGTGATATCGCGCGAGATCCGCGGGTGGGGATCATGTTTCTCGACCAGCGGGATCCCTACGGATACGTCGAGATCCGCGGCCGGGCAACCCTGACCGAAGAGGGCGGCCGCGAGCTTATCGACGCTCTCGCGGTGAAATACACCGGTGACGAGACCTATCAGTGGGACGGGCCGGACGCGGTCCGGGTGGTCATTCGCGTGACCCCTGAGCGGCTGCTCACCACCGGGTGAGACTTCCACGTCGAGACGCCGGGAGCTTCGGCTCCCGCGGTGGTCCATGCTGCTCCGTGCTGCTCCGCAGTGGATCGCTTGTGTGTTGATGTGTTGTTTGTCACAAATTGTTTTGGGCTGC
>NZ_CAKJTO010000050.1:0-36946 GCF_917627405.1 Protofrankia sp. Cj5 | reverse complement strand
TCGTCGGCGCCGGCTACATCAGGCTGGCAACGGCCCTGGGTTCTCCCCCGCCGCCGTCCGGCGCGGTCCAACGTCACCCCACCCGGTTCATTCGTGGGTGGCGTCATTGGGCGGCCGGTTGTCCGCCCTGTGGCCTCAGATCTCGCCACCGAGACCAGCGCCGATTGTTGAGCACGGCGCTGCTCCACCCGCCCGCGTGGCCATTCCCTGTCGGGTGCGGGGTCGATGCACCCGCCACGCACCGGCGAAGCGGTCAGCGTTCCTTCGCTTGCCCGACCTCAACCGGTTCCACGGTCGTGTCTGCCGGCATGATACGGAGAAGATCGTCGATCTCGTCGCGCGATCCGTGGGCCTGCGTCATCGCGAAGATCCTCGCACCCGGCAAGCGACGGGACTTGAGCTGCAGCAGCGTAAGACTCTGTTCACCCTCGACGACAATGTCGGCCGGCCGATCACCCGCCGCGTGGGATGCTGGTAGCTGTTCGACCAACGGCCGAGCGTTGGCGAGGGCAGCGAGCACAGTCGAGTCAAAGACGAACGCGAAGCCGCGAGCGGCGGCCGTTGTCGCTGCCTTGGCGACCTGAACGATCTCGACGGCTCCATTGGCGACGTGAAGGTCAAAAGTCAGACCGGTGGCCTTGCTGAGCTTCGCCAGTGTTTCGAGCCTTGGCTGTGTCTCGGCGATCTCCAGGCGCGCGATAGCGGGCTGCTTGAGGCCAACCTGCTCGGCGAGAGCCCGCTGTGTGAGACCGTGTTCGACCCGGTATGCGATCACCTGGTTGGCGACCTTCCGGGAGAACGCCAGCGCGTCCCACTCCTCGCGGAACTCCGGGTCCTGGCGGTGCTCTTCGATGACCTGGTCGAGGGGCTTGAGCTCCGACAACTTCATCAGTCCTCCTTCAGGTCGTTGAGCCGTTCCACGGCCACGGCGACTGCCCGCCTGTACTTCCGCTTGTCGTGGTGTCCGATGGCACCAACGATGACGAGCTTTGCCCCCATCCGCCGGTAGAAAGCCCGCCACGGGCTATTGCCACCTCGGGGACGTAGCTCCCACAGGCGGTCGGCGTCCACGACGGCACTGGTGTGTGGGAACGGTAGATCCGTACCGCGTTCTCGCAGCTTGTCGAGGGCGCTGTCGATCGCCGCGCGCTCGTTGGCAGGGAGCTTGGCCAACTCGTCGGCCGCATCGGGGTGGACCAAGACATCCCAGGGCATGCAACCATGATAACGACTACGTTATTACCGTTACCTTGGGACCTCAACCCCTGCTGGCACGGCTAGCGTCGTGAGACCGCCCACGCGGCCGGCCGCGTGGGTGGACGGGTCGTCACACGGGCGACATCCGACGATCGGCCGGCGGTGCTCCTCCCAGTAGCGGGCATCCTCACGCCGCGCCCGCTCCGACAGCGAACCGTCGAGTACCGCGGTGCTCTGTCGGTCGGGAGCGCGCTGCGCCGGAACCGCCGCCGCCTCGGCCTGGGAGGCTGCAGCGGTCCCGGCCCAACCGTGCCGCGATCTGTGGACCCGATATTCCCTCGGCAATCCGACGAGCCGCATTCCGATGCCACGGTGGCGTGCCAGTGGCCGTGGCCGTTCGCCGACCGCTCCAGCAGATCCATCCGGACGCACCGGACACGGCGGACACGGCGGGCTGAAAGCGGCGGTTACGCCGCTACTCCGCGCGGAGGACGAGGCCGTGCGCGTTGAAGAAGAAACCGCCAGGCGTGAGGATCGCCGTGCCCGCGCCGGGGACCTGACGCTCGCCAGCCTCCCCCCGCAGCTGCAGGACGGCTTCACGGATGTGCCCCGCGCCCTGCGTCCCACCTTCGGACAGGCTGCCGCCATGGGTGTTGACGGGAACCCTCCCATGGATCACCAAACTGTTCGTCTTGTCATCCCAGTTGTCGCGGATGAACGCGCCGGCCTCACCCGGCCCACACAGCCCGATGGCCTCCAGCCAGGACAACGTGATGAACGAGAAACCGTCGTAGGGGTAGTAGACGTCCATGTCATCAAGCCATAGATCACTGCGTGCCCGCAGCGTCTCGACCGTCACCCGCTGGCCGTGGTTGCGCAGCCCCGGGGTCTGGTCCTCCTCGTTGCGGTCGATGACACCAGCCGTCGCCGCGTGGATGAGGACGGGCCGGCCTGGCAGGTCACGGGCACGCTCGGCGGTCGTGATGACAAAGGCGACAGCGCCGTCGATCGGGACATCCATGTCGAGCAGGGACAGCGGCCAACGGATCATCCGGGCGGCCAGGTAGTCGTCCATGCCGATCGGGCTCCGCATGACCGCGTTCGGATTCCGCCCGGCATTGGACCGGGAGTTGACGGCGACGAGCCCGAAGTCCTCCCGGGAGGCGCCATACTCGTACAGATACCGGCTCGCCCACGCGGTGTAACCGACCGAGCCCCACACATCCTCCGGTGCGGGCGAGACACCCCCGGTGATCGACAGCATCCGCCGGAACGGATCCTTGGCCGCGGCCCGCGACGCCCAGGGCAGCCGGTAGAACGTGTGGTAGGCGATCACGGTGTTGCAGGCACCGGAGTACACGGCGTTCATCGCTTCCAGGATCACCTGGACGAAGGAGCCCTCCTGGGGCGGGCTCGTCCACCACGTGGTCTCGGGGATGCCGAGCGCCGACTGGACCTTGTAGGCAATCGGGACCGCGCCGGCGATGCCGTCGATGTCGGCGGCGGTCAGCCCCGCGTCCTCGATCGCCCGCGTGCACGCTTCGGCACACAGCGAGAGCTGGGAGCGTTCGCCCGAGTCACGGGAGAACGCGGTGGCGCCCGTGCCGGCGAAGGCCACCTTGTCCTTGACGGGATACCGCGTCATCGTCCAGGTCTCCTGATGATCGTCTCGGGCAGGTCAGGCAGCGGCGGGCGCGAAGGCGGGGAAGGGGTTGCCGTCACGCTCGATCCAGGTGAGTGTCACCGGCAGCCCGATACGCAGGGTTTCGCGGTCGGCGTTCACGATCGTCGTGGAGAACCGCAGGCCCTCCTGCTCGGCGAGCTCGACCACCGCGACCGGGTGCGGCGTCGCGTAGTCGACGCCCGCGGCCGGCGGGCCCTGATGCAGAAAGATCAGTAGGTGGATGACGCCCTCGCCCGACACCTCGGTCGCGGTGATGTCGCGCGACCAGCACGACGGGCAGATCGGCCGCGGCGGCTGGTGCCACCTGCCGCAGGCGTTACAACGATTGACCAGCAGCTTCCGTTCGAGCAGGCCCTGGTAGAAGTACTTGTTGTCATGATCTACAGCAGTCCGGGGGTAGCGTTCCAGGACCTCAGCGTCGCTGATCCCACTCAACACGGTCTCCTTCACGCCGTCGCACGGCGGGTCCGCGGTGCGGCACGCCCGGACCGTACCTGATATAGATATATTCTGTAACCGTATCGGACGCACACGCCAGTCCCCACGAGGGCCGTCGCACTCTCCGGTCGCCGCGTGTGGACGCTCGAGGATTCGATCATCCTGGGAGATCCACATGGCAGAGGCCGCGCGACTGCCCGACTACGACGAATTCGGGTTCTTCGAGGAGAACGCCCGGGATGCGGGCCTGGCCTGGGCCGGCCCCCCACGGGTACGCCGGGAGAACGTCGATGTGGACGGCGAACGGATCAGCGCCCTGGTCTGGGGTGATGGCCCCGCCGAGCTGGTGTTCCTGCATGGCGGGGCGCAGAACGCCCACACCTGGGACACCGTCGCCCTCGCGCTCGGCCGCCCGCTGGTGGCCTTCGACCTGCCTGGTCACGGCCACTCCGGCAAACGGCCGGACGGCGACTACTGGCCGGTCCGCAACGCCGACATCCTCGCCAGCGCCATCGCCGAGCTCGCGCCACGAGCCGCGGGCGTGGTCGGCATGTCCCTCGGCGGACTCACCGGCATCCGCCTCGCGTCCGCCTACTCGCAGCTTGTCCGCCGGCTTGTGGTCGTCGACGTAACGCCGGGCGTGACGCTGGCGAAGAGCGCCCCGATCGCGGCGTTCGTCAACGGCCCGGAGTCCTTCGCCTCCTTCGAGGAGATCCTGGAACGGACGGTCCGCCACAACCCGACCCGGTCGGTCAGCTCCCTGCGGCGCGGCATCCTGCACAACGCTCACCCGCTCCCGGACGGCCGCTGGGCCTGGCGATACGACCGGCTGATCCCCACCGGCGGCATGCTGGACTTCAGGCCGCGCTGGGATGACCTCTCGGCGCTGCCGGCGCCGGTGATGCTCGTGCTGGGATCGGCCTCCGGCGTTGTCACTGAGGACGACGTGGTCGAGTTCCGCCGCCGCCAGCCCACGGCCCGCGTCGAGACCGTGCCGGGCGCGGGGCACTCCGTCCAAGGTGACCGCCCGGTCGAGCTGGCCCGTCTCATCAGCGACTTCGTCTTCGGCGCCACCGATGCCAGCCGCTGACCCTGGCCGCCGCCACCCACCACCGGGGCGGCTCCCTCCGCCGCCTCCCGATGCACGCACCCCGGCTCCGCTCCCTGATCGAACGCCCTATTGCCGGAGCCTCTTATACGACCGATACAAGCTGTTAGATTGTTCACCTAATTAATCACCCGCAGAGGAGCGCCCCACCACCCTTCCCCGCAGCGGGAACCAGGACGGAGCACGGGAGTTCTCGTGCCGGTGTGGCCCGTGGCCTTGGAGAGCTGTATTGATGATCCTCGATGGTTTGACAGTGCTCGAGCTGGGCGCCGGCAGTATCGCCAGCTCCCTGGCGGGGATGATCCTCGCCGATAACGGGGCCCGGGTGCTCAAGGTCGAGCCACCCGAGGGCGACCGTCTGCGCACCCAGTCACCAGCCGGTTTCCTGGTCTGGAACCGGGGCAAGGAAAGCCTCGTCGCTGACCTGCGCACCGCCGCGGGCCGGGCCGAGGCCGCCACCCTCGCGGCCCACGCCGACGTGCTGATCGAGAGCTTCGAACCCGGCGTCGCTGACAGCTGGGAGCTAGGCTGGGAAACCCTGCACGCGGCCAACCCGTCGTTGGTCTACTGCTCGGTCAACGGCTTCGGCTCCACCGGCCGGTACGCGCGGTTGAAGGGCTACGAGGGCGTCGTGGCGGCGAAGGCCGGAGCGTTCGCCCGGGGGCAGTTCGGCTTCCGGCCAGGACCGATCTTCACCGCCGCGTCGATGGCGAGCACGGGCGCCGCGCACATGGCCGTCAGCGGTGTTCTGGCGGCCCTGGTCGTCCGCGAGCGGACCGGGCGCGGGCAGCGCGTCGAGGCCACCCTGGTGCAGGGCCTCAACCCGGTGGACTACTTCGGGACGATGCACTGGCAGTACGCGAAGAACACCGGCAGCCAGCCGCAGGTCATCCTCAACCCCCGCGGCGGGGCGCTGGCCGCCACCCGGTACGGCCTGACGATGGCGACCAAGGACGGCCGCTTCATCATCAGCAACCCGCAGCTGCCCCATCAGGCGCGGGCGCTCACCAGCGTCCTCGGTCTCGAGAGCACCCATACCGACCCGCTCTTCGCGCATGCCCCGCAGTTCAGGACCCCGCAGGACGCGCAGCAGTGGGAGGACCTCCTCAGCGAGACCCTGCGGAGGAAGACGCTGGCGGAGTGGGTACCGCTGCTGGAGGCCAACGCCGACGTCCCGTTCGAGGTTGCCGCAACCTGTGAGGAGGGCCTCGACCACCCGCAGATCGTCCACAACGGCGACTCCATCGTGGTCACCCATCCCGAACACGGCCCGATCCGTCAGGTGGGCCCGGTCGCGGCCTTCAGCAGGTCACCGTCACGGATTGACCGCGCCGCCCCCGCGCTCGGCGTCCACAACGGCCCGTTCACCGGCCCCTGGGCGCCCGCGGCCGCAACCGGACCCGCCCCGGCCCATCCGCTCGCCGGGGTGACCATCGTCGAATTCGGCTACTTCTTCGCCATGCCCTTCGGTGTCACCCTGGCCGCCGCCCTGGGTGCGCGCGTCATCAAGGTCGAGGGCCTCACCGGCGACCCGATGCGCAGCTCCTTCGGGGTGAAGGAGAGCGGCGGCGTGCGGACGATGGCGGGCAAGGAGAGCATCGCCGTCGACGTGTCGACAGACGAGGGCAGAAAGATCTTCTATGCGCTCATCGAGAAGGCCGACGTCTTCGCGCTCAGCTTCCGGCCAGGGGTGGCCGAACGCCTGAAGATTGACTACGCCACGCTTTCCGCGATCAACCCGAAACTGGTGTATCTGCACGCCACCGGATACGGCGTCAGCGGGCCCTACAGCTCCCGTGCGCTGTACGCCGATTCGGCGAGTGCCGTGGCCGGGAGCCTGCACAAGCAGGCCTCGTACTGGCTCGATCCCGACCTCGTCAGCGGTTTCGACCTGGCCGAGCTGCAGGCCATCGTCCAGCCGCGGCTGCGCGGTCTCACCGACGGGGACTCGAACGCCGCGCTCGCGGTCTTCTCGGCTCTCCTACTGGCGATCATGCACCAGCGGCGGACGGGTGAAGGACAGTTCGTCGCCACCTCGATGATCTGCGGGAACGCCTACGCCTACTCGGACGACTTCAACGCCTACGCGGGCAAGCCGCCGGCTCCCGCGCTCGATGCGGAGCAGCATGGCTACCATGCTCTTTACCGCCTCTACCGGGCGTCGTCCGGCTGGGTGTTCCTGGCCGCGCCGACCCAGCGGGAATGGGAGACGCTGGTTGGCGGGATCAAGCGCCCGGACCTGCTGGAGGACGCCCGCTTCGCCACGGTGGACAGCCGGTTGGACAACGACGAGGAGCTTGCCTCGATCCTTGCGGATGTGTTCACCGCTGACACCGCGCAGGCGTGGGAGGACCTCCTCGTCCCCGCGGGGCTCGCCTGCGTGACCGTCTTCGAAGGCGGTGTCTCCGCGTTCACCTGCACTGACGAGACCATGGTGGAGACCGGGCTGGTGGTGGAGGTCGACCATCCGCTCTTCGGCCGGATCCGGGTACACGGCCTGCCCGTGGCGTTGTCGGAAACCCCGGGCCGCATCAGCCGCAGCTGTCTGCTTGGTGAGCAGACCGAGGCGCTGCTGACCGAGTTCGGTTACGACGCGGAGGCCATCGCCGCCCTGACGGACGCGAAGATTGTCGCGGGCGCTGATATTCCCTCGTGACGCAGGCGAGACATCCGACGGGCGGCGTGACGGATCCAGCGGTCGCGCCGCCCGTGCCCGCGCGGGCACAGCTGACCGCACGCACCGGCACCGGCTGACCGGCTGACCGGCTGACCGGCTGACCGGCTGACCGGCTGACCGGCCGCAGGTAAACCGCTACGGGTGCGTTGGCGGGCCAGCATCGGTGTGACGGGTGCCGGGCGGGTCGACCGCCCAGGTCGTCGTCTCGCCCCAACCGTCCTCGAAGACCATGTCCCGCAGCGGCTGGCGGCGAACAGGGCCGTGCCGCCCCTGCGGCCGGCCGAGCGCGATCGTCCCGGCGATGAAAACCCCGTCGGGGATCTCCAGCAACCGGCGGAGGTCCGGCTCCACGAGCCGGTGCCAGCCGGTGAGCACGCCGCCATAGCCCAGCGCCCGCGCGGCCAGCAGCAGGTTCTGGCAGGCCGGGTAGATCGACCCGCCTTCCGCCGGGTTCGGCTCGCGGTAACGGACCAGGCATGGAAGCACGATGACCGGCACGCTTTCGAAGGTCTCCACGAAATGCGCCATGGCCGCGGCCATCCGCGCCTTCGGCGTGTCGGGACGCGTACCGCTGCCGCGGTCGTAACCGTCTGAGACGACCTTTCTCGTCCACTGCGCTCGGGCTCCCCGGCCGATCAGGGCTCGGGCCGCCAGCGCGCGCGGGCCGTCACGCAGCACAAGGAAGCGGAAGGGCTGGCGGTTCGAACCGCTGGGCGCGCGGGATGCCGCGAACAACATGGTGGCGAGCGCGTCCTCACTGACCGGCTCCGGGCGGAACCGGCGGATGGCCCTGGTGGTGGCGATTCCCTCAAGCAGGCCGACAGTCTCTTCGGATGGGATCATGGCGCGACCGCTCCAGCGGGCGGCGGAACCTGATCCCGCGGGCGGGCGCTGGCGGTCACGAGCACGAGGAGCTCGAGAAGCATCGAAGCCGTCACGCCCCAGACGCTGCCTCTCGAAAGATCAAAAAAAGGAACCGCGAAGCCGCCGCGCGGACCGGTCCACCATTCTTCACGGTACACACCGTCCGCCATCAGCCCAGCGAGCGCAACGTCGAAGACATCCTCGACCTCGCTGTGGTTGACGCGCGGAACCGGCCGGGCCGCGAGCGCGCCCACCACCGGGGTGATCTGGAACCTCGTCAGCTCAGCGGTGTGCCCGCCCAGCTCACCGAGCAGGTCGACGCCCGTGGACGGGAGGCCGATCTCCTCCCAGGACTCCCGCAACGCAGCCTGGCGCGGTGCCTCACCCGCGTCGCACACCCCACCGGGGAAGGCGATCTCGCCCCGGTGGGTCCTGACCGCGCTGGAACGCTCGATCAGGACGACACGGGTTTCGCCCGCCTCCTCGAACAGCGTCAGCAGGACCGCCGCCGCCCGGATACCCGGCCGTTGCGGTACGCGAGGTGGGTCTTCCCGCTGGCGGAAGGCACGCCGGATGGTGCCGATACCGATCCCCTGGCGCCTCGCCATGGGCAGATCGGCCCACGGCGACGGCGTGTCAAGACGGCTACGGGGACCCGAGAAGACGTCCCCGTACGGTGGCCGCCCGCCGGTCGGCTCTCCCGCAACGGAACGACTATGATCAATCCTGACGGAATCCGGACCGACGCGCCCGGTTGCCGTGGCCGGGTGGCCGGTTTCCCCGGCGGTCACGCCTTCTCGAAGAGCTTCTCCGCGTTGCCACGCAGGATCTTGCGCTGCTGCTCCGGTGTGAGTGACGTGACCAGCTGGGCGAAGTCGGCGGGGTCGGCCAGCCCTTCCGCGTGCGGGAAGTCCGAACCCATGACCAGGCAGTCAACATCTGGAAGATCTCTAACGATCTTGGCGATGTTGTCCTCCGGATAGGGAGCGACCCGGATGTGACGCTGGAAAATCGCGCTGGGACGCTCGGTGAGACGCCCGCCGATCCACGGCCCGTTGCGGCCCATCCCCCGGCTCTTGTCCATGTGCTCGATGAAATGCGGTACCCACGAAGCCCCGAACTCGGCGACGAGCACCATCAGGTTGGGGAAGCGTCCGAAGATGTTGTCGTAGATCAGTGCCGACAACGTGTCCTCGATAGGCCGCTCGCCATAGAGGTTGTTCCACTGCCACGCCGACATATGCCATGCCGCAGGGAAGGCGTCATAGCCCCAGGCGGGTGCGATGTGCTCGTTGTACCAGTTCTCCATGATGTGGAAGGCGACGGTCACGCCGGCCTCGTTGAGGCGGGCCCAGATCGGGTCGAAGTAGGGGTCACCGGGCGAGCGGCCGTTCACCGGACCGGTCGGCAGCAGCACGACCCTGGCGCCCCGGGCGAGGACGTCGTCCAGCTCCGCGACAGCGAGGTCCAGGTCGCGCAGTGACAGCAGCGCCGGGCCGTAGATGCGGTCCTTGTACGCGAAGCCCCAGTTCTCCTCGAACCAGCGGTTGAAAGCGTGCACATTGGCATAGGCCGCGGGCACGTTCTTCACGTAGTTCTCGACCGACAGGGCCATCGCGGACGGGAAGACGACGGCCCGGTCCACCCCCTGGGCGTCCATCAGTTTCAGGCGCACGTCGCGGTCGAGGTACTCCGGACGCATGGGCTCGGGCTCGTAGGTCTCGTCCGGGTTACCGGACGCCATCTGGCGCAGCATCTCCTTGAGGGATCCCGGCCGGTAAGCCAGGTCGAAGCCGAGGCCCTGTTCCGAATTGAAGGTCGCGACCCGGTCCGCAGCCATGATCTTTTCCACGCCGCCCTCGAACCTGATCGGCCGGACCGCGTGCTCGGACCACTCCGCCGGAAGGTACCTCGTGAAGGCATCCCTGGTCTCGTAGCAGTGCGTATCGCAGTCAAACAGGCCAAAGTCGAGCCCTGCCATCGGAGTCTCCTCGCATCCATCCTCGCGACTCTACGAACCATTCAGTCTAATTAGCATACTAGTAGTCCTGATCGCAGGCCAGCGACCATGCCCTCACGGCGACCGCTTCCCGGCAGGGCCCGCCACAGTGCCGCGGGTGCCGACCGCTACCACCGCTACCACCGCTACCACCGCTACCACCGCGCGACATCCAGAGTCGACCTCCGGGGCCAGCCCCGCGACAGAGCCAGCCCCTTGCACTAGGATGCGTTAATTAGGTTATATGTTTCGATGAGCCAGACCCTGGATTCCGGAACCCCGACCGGAAGAGCTCCATCGGCTCCGCCGGCCGGACTCCCAGACAACGCGCCGACCAGATGACGACGGAGCGCTGTCAACCTGGGCGGACGGCCGCGGACGTGCCCCGGAGGTGACCTTGCGACACGCGATCCGCATGCCCGATCACCCACCGTCGCGCGCGACCACCCGCGCCCTGGGTAGCGAGGACCATGCCCACCGGGCGGAGGGCGGGGACACCGAGGCCCAGCGAGGGACGCGCCGAGATCACAAAAAGATCACCGACCGCCCCTCGGCAGCCGCCACCCGCGAGTGGACCCCTCGATGACACCGTAAAAGCTTGTTTGTATATATGATTTGGGGCAAAGGTCTATGAGTATCGGGATGTTGCTCGATATGGCCGCGACGGCCTTCGGTGACCGGGTGGCGTTGGGAGGGCGCGGCGACGGCATCACGTTCGAACACCTGGTCCGGGTATCAGCCGGCGGCGCCACGCTGCTGCGCTCCTCCGGCGCCGAGCGGGTCGCGTACCTCGGCGGCAACAGCACGGCCTTCCCCGCTGTCCTGTTCGCGGCGGCAACGGCCGGGATGCCGTTCGTCCCGCTGAACTACCGTCTCGGCGAAGACCAGCTGGACGGGCTGCTGGGCGAATTACACGGCCCGGTCGTCGTCTGCGACGAGGCCTACCAGGACGTGGTGGCCAGAAGTGGTCTGAAGGTCCACCGCAGTGAGGAGTGGCTGGCCACCGCGGCGCTCGCGGAGCCGTCCGAGCCGGTGGATGTCGATGATGACGCGCCGGCGGTCCTGCTGTTCACCAGCGGGACGACGTCCAAGCCGAAAGCGGTTGTGCTGCGGCACTCCAACCTCGTCTCCTACGTCCTGCAGACCGTCGAGTTCGGCTCCGCGGAGCCGGCCGAGGCGGCACTGACCAGCGTTCCTCCGTATCACATCGCCGGTGTCGGGACCGTGCTGACGAACATCTACTCCGGCCGCCGTCTCGTCTACCTGCCGAATTTCTCCGCGGGCGCCTGGCTGCGCCTGGTGGCCGCGGAGCAGGTGACCAGCGCCATGGTCGTACCGACGATGCTGGCCCGCATCGTCGAGGAGCTCGCCGGTGCGCGGGCAGCGACACCGACGCTGCGCTCGATCGCCTACGGCGGCGCCCGGATGCCGCGTCCGGTCCTGGAGAAGGCACTCGCCGCATTTCCAGACGCCGGCTTCGTCAACGCCTACGGGCTCACCGAGACGAGTTCGACGATCGCGATCCTCAGCCCAGATGATCACCGTACGGCACTCCTGTCGCCCGACCCGGCGGTGGCGGCCCGGCTGTCCTCCGCGGGTCGTCTCGTTCCCGGGGTGGAGGGCGAGATCCGCGACTCGGCCGGCGCGCCCACCGGTCCCGGCGAAGTCGGCGAGCTGTGGGTGCGCGGCGGCCAGATCTCCGGGGAGTACCTGGGGCTGGGATCCGTCCTCGACGCCGACGGCTGGTTTCCCACCAGGGACAGGGCCTGCCTTGACACCGGCGGGTACCTGTTCATCGAGGGCAGGGCGGACGACACCATCATCCGCGGGGGCGAGAACATCGCGCCGGCCGAGATCGAGGACGTGCTGATCCACCACCCGGCGGTGAAGGAGGTCGCCGTCATCGGCCTGCCCGACATCGAATGGGGCGAGCGCCTGACGGCCGTTGTCGTCCCGGCGGCGCATGCGACGCCGGAACCCGATGACCTGCGCGCCTGGGTTCGGGCCAGGCTTCGCGGCTCACGCACCCCCGATGAGGTCATCTTCCGCGACGGCCTTCCCTACACGCCCACGGGCAAGCTCCTGCGCCGTCAGCTGGTCGCCGAGATCGGCAGTCCCACGACATACGAGAGGACGTGAGCACAGCAATGCGGCTCAAGACAGGTCTGCGGCTGCGGAGCCAGGTCTGCGCCACGGAAGTGATCGTGGTCCGGCCCGGCTCCAGCGAGATCGACCTGACCTGCGGCGGTCATCCAATGATCGGATCCAAGGAGACCCCCGCCGACGGCCTGGACCTCAAACCCGAACTTGCCAGCGGGACCTTGCTGGGCAAGCGTTACACCGACAAGGACAATGAGATCGAGATTCTCGTCACCAAGGCGGGGGCGGGCAGCATCGCCGACGGGCTGGCCCCGCTGCTGCTCAAGGAGGCCAAACCACTTCCCTCCAGCGACTGACCCAGGCGAACAGCGCCGTTCCCTGGGCAGGAGCTCCCCGGTCGGGGGCTGTCCGGCGCTTTCGACGATCGCGCTGGGCATCCCCCGGCCGTCGGGATCCCACCCCCGCGAGGTCCCACCCCGCGAGGGCCTACAACCGCGCGCGGTCCAGCGTCGCGCGCAGCGCGTCCATCAGGATCCGTCCAGCGACGGCCGGCCCCTGGGCGAGGATCTCGGCGCTGAGGACCTCGACCCCGATCGGTGCCCGCACCTGAGCGTCGTCGAGGATGCTGAGGAAGCCGGTCAGGTCGAAACCGCCCACGCCAGGCAGCAGCCGGTGCTGGATGTCCTCGAGCGGCGGGCCCACCGGTGTCACGGCGGCATCGCTGAGCTGCACCGCGAACACCCGGTCGGCGGGTATTCGGCGTAGCAGCTCCGCGTCACCAGCGCCGGGGCCTCGGTTGTGGTGCCAGGCGTCCACGAGGATCCCGGCGTTGCGCCGGTCGGCACGGTGTGCGATCTCCCACGCCGTCCCGATGTCACTGATCGTTGCCCAGGCCACCGCCTCCAGCGCGACGTCAAGCCCGTGGTCGGCGGCACGGTCGCACAGGCCCGCGAACTTCTCCGCGGCCTCATCCAGCTCGACCACATCCCCGAAGTGGGTCGCCACCAGTGTCTTCGCCCCCAGCGACCCACCCGCCTGGAGATACTCGGCCTCGGTGAGGACCTGGTCCAGAAAGGCGGGCTGATCAACCGGGGGTGGCGTGAGCCAGTCACCGACCGCTTCTATCTCGGTCAGGACAAGGCCGTTGTCATCCAACATGGCCCTGATATCGGAGTCGGACAGCCCCTCGCGGGTGCGGGCCCGGCGCAGCGAACGGCCGAGGATCGAGATCCCGTCGAAACCCGCTGCTGAGGCCGCGGTGACGACATCGCGGAAACTCAACGGCGCCACCGAGACATTGCAGAGTACGAGCTCGCTGTCCGCGGCTGCGGTAACGGCGGACCGCTCCCCGGTCACAGGCCGGCCAGCACGTCGGCGTAACGCGCACGGGCCTGCTCCTCAAGGGCGATCAGGTGGCTGGTCGGGAAGAGGCCGTCTGTCGGCTTGTGCCGCTTGAGCACCTCACGAGCAAGAGTGATCTTGTGCACCTCCGTCGGGCCGTCGGCGATGCCGACGGTGTAGCCGGCGACGAGCATGTCGAAAAACGGCATCTCCTTGGTCAGGCCCAACGAACCGTGCAGCTGCAGGGCTCTGGAGGTGACATCGAGCAGTACCTTCGGCATGGCCGCCTTGATGGCGGCGATGTCACCGCGGACCTGCCGGTAGTCCTGGCATTCGTCGATCAGCCAGGCGGTCCGCAGGACCAGCAGCCGGAACTGCTCGATCTGGATCCAGGTGTCGGCGATAGCCTCCTGCACCAGCTGCTTGCGCGCGAGAACCTCACCTTGGGTGAAGCGGGACAGCGCCCGCTCGCACATCATGTCGAAGGCCCACTTCACCAGGCCGACGGTGCGCATGGCGTGGTGAATACGGCCGCCACCGAGCCGGACCTGCGCGACCTCGAAACCGCCGCCCCGCGCACCGAGCAGATTCGCGCGGGGTACCCGCACGTTCTCATACGAGATGTAGCCCTCAGTGCCTCCACCGGCCTCCTCATCGATGAGCTCGACATGGCGGATGAACCGGATACCGGGCGTGTCCGTGGGGACGATGAACATCGACTGCTGCCGGTACGGGGAGGCTTCCGGATCGGTCACCGCGACGACGATCAGGAAGGAGGCAAAACGGGCGTTCGAGGAGAACCACTTCTCTCCGTTGATCACCCATTCGTCACCGTCCAGTACCGCTCGGGTCCGAAAAACCTTCGGGTCGGCACCACCCTGCGGCTCGGTCATGGAGAAACACGAGACGATCTCGTTACGCAGCAGCGGCTCGAGGTATCTCGCCTTATGTTCGTCCGTGCCGAAGTGCGCGAGGATCTCGCTGTTGCCCGAGTCCGGGGCCTGGCACCCGAAGACGCTCGGCGCGCAGCGCGAACGGCCGAGGATCTCGTTGAGCAGGGCGAGTTTGAGCTGGCCGTAGCCGGGGCCACCGAGTTCCGGGCCGAGGTGGCAGGCCCACAGGCCCTGCGCGCGGACCTTCTCCTGCAGTGGTGGGATGAGCGCGGCACGGATGGGGTCGGTGAGATCGTAGGGCTGGCGGACCAGCCGGTCGACGGGCTCGACCTCTGTACGGACGAAGTCGTCGGCCCAGTCGAGGAGCTGCTGGTACTCGGGATCCGTCTGAAAACCCCACATCGGTGGCTCCTGTCGCTGTCTGGTTATGCGCTCGGTGAGGCCACGGCTCCCGCCGGACCATGGTGAACGCCGAGTTCCGGCCTGCGACGAAGCTGCACCTAATCGTTATATGTTTTATATTTAAAATGAAGCATGCCCGCAACCACGGCAAGCCTGCGGAACAACCTGCCACCAGCAGGAACGCTCGACAACAGAAACGTGGATCAAGGAACGGGGTCGGGGTGGATGGATCGCGAGACGGCGGAGGGAGTCACCCTGGTGGTGAGTAACGACCGACGAGCCGGGGTACCCGCGCATCCCGCGGCGATGGATGGGGAGCGATGCCGCGAGGCGCGTGTCCCAGCCCCGCGATGCCGTGTCCCTGTTGCCGGGCGCCCGCACGGCGCACTCGCCGGATGAGGGACGACGGACCGCGTTGGACGGGCTCGGACTTCCAGCTGCCGCCCAGGGCTGACGGTGAGGTGGCGCTGTGTGGCGCCTGCTCCCGCAAGGGACACTGCCGCCTGGGGATGGTCCGCGAACGTCTCGGCGACGACGGGGTGCTGCGGGCGCATGTGACCTGTTCGGCCGAGAACGAAGGCGGCCCGAACGTCGCCCACGGCGGGTGGACGGCTGGGATCATGGATGAGGTGCTGGGCCACCTCCCCATGCACACGGGGATACTGGCTGTCACCGCCGCCCTTGAAATCACCTTCATCCGGCCGGTGCCGGTGGGCCGTGACCTGGTGGCGTCATCCTGGCTCGACCGGCGTGCGGGCCAGCGCCTGTACGTGATCGGTGAGCTGCGGCTGGCGGCCACGAACGCGGAGCTCGCCGCGGCCAAGGGCGTCTTCGTGGCGCGCGACCGCACACACTTCGACCGTCAGCAGGCCTGGCTCGCCCAGCAGGACGCCGACAGCGCCAGCGGGACGCGGCCAGCGGCGGGCAGCACCTCGACACCACCAGATCGGGAGGCGGGCCCGACCGGGAACCAGCCGACAAACCCCACACACTGATCCACGCCCCTGCTGCCGGGCACGCTAACCAGGCACGGGCCGCCCCGAGCGCCGGCCGGACAATCTCGCTTCCAGATAGATCGCCAGTCTGGTCACCAGATAGTTGATGAGGATGAAGATAGCGGCGAGGAGCAGATAGGTCTGGATCGGGTTGTGCAGGGTCTGGACGGTGATCAGGCCACGGCGCAGCAGTTCCTCATAGGAGATGAAAGCGCCGAGCGAGGTGTCCTTGATAATCACAACAAGCTGGCTGAGCAACGCTGGCAGCATCGAACGGAAGGCCTGCGGGAGCAGAATGACCCGCAGCGTCTGGCCGCGGGTCAGGCCCAGCGCCGACGCGGCCTCCGTCTGCCCCTTCGGTACCGCAAGGACACCCGCTCGGACGATCTCGGAGATAACCACGGAATTGTAGGCCGTCAGACCGATCACGATATACCACAGCAGCGGTAGTCTGACTCCATAGGCTGGCAGAACCTGCGCGGCGAAAAAGACCGCGATGACCACGGGGACACCGCGCAGCAGCTCGACCGCCCCGACGACAGCCCAGCGGTACCACCGCGCGGCGGAGATCCTGGACATCGCGATGAGGACCCCGAACACCAGGGAGAAGACCGCGGCCAGGGCGGCGGCTGTCAACGTGTGCAGCAGGCCGCCGCCGAGCAGGCGCCACACATCCGGGAAGTCCTTGTCGCCCGGGTTGAACAGCGGGCTCCATTTGCCGCTGTTGAACTGGCCGTTCGCCGCCAGCCGACGTATGACCAGCGCTCCGAGCCCGATCAGGGCAAGGGCGGCGACGGCGCTGGCGATGGCTATACGCCGACGCCCGCGAGGCCCCGGGACATCGTGAAGAACCGAGCCGCTCACCGGGCCACCCTGAACCGTTTCTCCGCCGCCAACAGAAGCAGACCGGCGGGGATGATGATAATCAGATATCCGAGCACGACGCCGGCGTAGACCGGCAACGCGGGTTCGCCCCGCGCGCCGTTCAGTGTGTTCGCGACGCTGTAGAGCTCGCCACCGACCCCGAACGCACCGACGATCGCGGAGTTCTTCACCATCGCGATCGCGACATTGCCCAGCGGGGGGATGACCGCCCGGATCGCCTGCGGAAGAATCACCAACCGCAACGACTGGCTGAAGGTCAGGCCGATCGAGCGGGCAGCCTCGGCCTGACCTGTGTCAACCGCACCAATTCCGCTGCGTACCGCCTCACAGACAAACGCGGCTGTGTAGATGGTGAGCCCAGCGGCCCCGAATATGAAGTAGGAGCCGTTGACGCCCACCTCCGGCAGGCCGAAAGCGAAGGCGAACAGGACGATCGTAAGAGGACAGTTGCGGACCAACGTGACATAGGCGGTGCCCACCGCGCGCAGTGGTGGTACCGGCGACACCCGGAATCCCGCCAGCACGATCCCGAGCACCAGCGCCGCCACGGCGACCAGGGCGCAGATCTTCAATGTTCCCAACAGACCATCGGCATACAGGCCCAGGTTGTCGGTGATGACGCCCATGGTGGCTCCCGGGGTATGTCAGTTCCGGAGAGGTCCTGACGGGGTGCGGTGCTTAGATCACGAACAGGCGGTGAGCGCGGGCAGGGACGGCGTGGCCCTGGCGACCTTGCCCGCGGTGGATTCCCAGGCCCTGGCATAGCGTCCGTCCGCCGACGCCGCGGTCAGCTGCGAGTCGATGAACTGGCAGAAAGCGACGTCGCCCTTTTTGATGCCGATGCCGTAGGGCTCGGTGGTGAAGGGTTTGCCAACGAGCTTGAAGGCACCCCCGCCGGCATCGATAAGACCCAGCAGGATGACGTTGTCAGTGGTGACGGCATCGACCTGACCGGTACGCAACGCGTCCGCGCACTTGGAGTAGACGTCGAAGAGCACGATCTTGGAACCGTCGACATAATCCTTGATTTTTTCGGCTGGCGTCGACCCGGAGACGGAACAGACCTTCGCGTTCGCGGCGCGTAGCGATTCCGGTCCGGTGATCGTGGTGTTGTCTTTTTTCACCATGAGGTCCTGACCGGCCTGGTAGTACGGCCCGGCGAAGCTGACGAGCTGCTTGCGCTTGTCATTGATCGTGTAAGTGGCGACGACGAAGTCGACCTTGCCCTGCTGAATCGCCCCCTCGCGCTGGGCCGACGGCGTCTCAACGAAGGTGATGTCGTCCTGCTTGATCCCCAGCCCGGCGGATATGATTTTTGCAATTTCCACGTCAAATCCGGCGACCTTGCTGTCCAGGCCTTTCAGGCCGAACAGGGGCTGGTCGAACTTGGTACCGACGGTGATCTTCCCGGCCGCGGCGAGCCTCGCCATCGTGGTATTGGCCGGGAAGGTTGGTTTGCTCTGGGCACTGGCAGGTGTACCGGTTGTGCTGCCGCTGCTTCCGCAGCTGCTGATGGCGAGCACGACAGCGCCAGCGAGCGTGACCGTCACGAACCGTCGCCGACGTGGGCGCGGCCGGAGCTGATGCTGCTCGATCAGAAAGCGTGGGAACCGCATGGTCGTCCTCCGTGGAGATACGTCAGCTACAGAAGAGGCCGGGATGGCCGGGATGGCCGGAAGGGGAAAGAGACGATGCCGGCGGGTACGCCGAGATCAGTTGGTGAGAATACGAGCCAGGAAGTCGCGAGCCCGCTGTGTCCGTGGGCTGTCGAAAAAGTTTTCTGGAGCGCCCTCCTCGAGAATGCGACCGTCAGCCATAAATACGATGCGGTCCGCGGCCCGCCGCGCGAACCCCATCTCGTGCGTGACGACCACCATGGTCATGCCGTCACGCGCGAGCCCCGCCATGACGTCGAGCACCTCGGCAATGTACTCCGGGTCAAGCGCCGAAGTGGGCTCGTCAAAAAGAATCGCCTTCGGCTCCATGGCCAGCGCCCGGGCGATCGCCACACGTTGCTGCTGCCCGCCGGAAAGCTGTGCCGGATAACTGCCGGCCTTGGCGCCGACACCCACCCGATCGAGCAGTTCCCGGCCTTGGCGCTCGGCTGCCTCACGCGGGATTCGCTTGACTTTTGTCGGCCCGAGAATGACGTTCTCCAGAGCGGTCTTATGGGCAAATAAGTTAAACGATTGAAAAACCATACCCACCTCGGCCCGGAGCCGCGCGAGCGCGCGGCCCTCCTCGGGCAACGGCTCTCCGTCGATCATTATCCGGCCGGCGTCAATGGTCTCCAACCGGTTGATGCACCGGCACAGCGTCGACTTACCCGATCCGGACGGACCGACGATGACCAGCACCTCGCCGCTGTGCACGGTCAGGCTGATCCCGTGCAACGCCTGAAAAGCACCGAAGAACTTCTCGACGCCGGCCATGACGATCAGGGGTTCTCCCCGCGCGCTCTTCGCCACGTTCAGCCCTTCGGTCGTCAATGTCCAGCAACACTATGGGGTAGTTGGCCCCACTGTGTCGCGGCTATGGGGCAGCTGGCCCCACCGTGTCGCGCCGGTGGTACGGACCGCCCGGAACGGTCACGGGATGGCTGGCGGCGCGGCCAGGTCAACGGTGACAGCCTGGCGACGATGGCACCCCGGCATGGCGCGCGTGCGACAGGAGCGGCGTTACGAATATGTCCCAGCTGGCCCGCCCCCCACATTTCCGACCGATGACGTCGCCGAAGCAGCGTACTGGCACAGAGGCGGCGAACAGGCTGAGGCGGGGCTGGCGGGAAGGTATCCCGAGGGCACGACATCGGACCGGCTCCTTCCCGCCGGGGAACAGCGCCTCCGCCGAAATCGAGACGCTTCGGAGTGCCATCGGACCGGCCAAGGATGCCAGCATCCGCTGATTCGACTCAATGAGATCTTCAAGATTTTTGGGATCTTTCCATCAAACAATAGACACACAACACATTACCGAATGTGAAACAGAACCTGACCAGCGAAGGCCGCCAGCCCAACGGTTGCTGCCCGCCCTGGGCCAGGACAGGCGTTGGCGCGGTTGACGGCCAGCCCATGTGCCAGAGTTCATTGTGATTCGCCTCGCTCCCGGCCGCGCTTGCCCGGGATGCGACGCGCGTCGTTTCGCTCCTTGCCGGCACAGTGGATGATCGCAGTACCTGGACAGACGAAACCGCAAACCGCTCGTGGAACCCAGCCATTCGATGAGGTGAAGACCCGCCGTGACCAAGCATCGCCGGGGCCCGATACGGGTCAGGCTGAATCGGCGGCCGGCCGTCGCGAATACCGTCCCTGGCCCGCGGCCCCGGGCGGCGCGGCCCCGGGCGCAGGTACTCACGATGCCGGTGGTGGCGATCGCGGCCCTTCTGCTCATCAGCGGCTCCGCCGCCACCTCGCAGGCGGATCCCAGCGCGGGCCCGCAGGCGGGGCCGGCGCGGCAGCCGGCGGATGGCGGCGGTTTCGCGATGCCGGCGGATGCCGGCCCAGCTGATTCCGGCAGCGCTGGCGCCGCCTCCGCCTCGAGCACACACGCCCTGGCCATGGCCGCGGCCACCGGCGCCACTGGGGTCGTGACGCTCGGTCCCGGCGACAGGGGAATCCCGGACCGGGTGCTCACGGCCTACCGCAAGGCGGCCGAACGGACCGCGCGCGAGCGGCCCGGTTGCCATCTGAGCTGGCCGCTGCTCGCGGGGATCGGCAAGGTCGAATCCGGGCACGCCGCCGGCCACGCCATCAGCACCGATGGCACGGTCACTCCATCGATCATCGGACTGCCCCTCGACGGCAACGATGGACGCGCTCTGATCCTGGACACCGACGATGGTGGCTGGGACGGTGACAAGCTCTTCGACCGTGCCGTCGGCCCCATGCAGTTCATCCCCTCGACCTGGCGGGTATCCGGCCGGGACGGGAACAGCGACGGCACGCGGGACCCGAACAACATCGACGACGCGGCCCTCGCCACCGCGGGCTACCTGTGCGCGTACAACCGCGACCTGACCAACCCGGCACAGCTCCAGTCGGCGGTCCTCGCGTACAACCCGTCGGACGACTACGTCCGGGCGGTCCTGGCGTGGACGGATGGCTACAACGACAGCGGAGCCGCCCCGCTGCCCACCCCGCCCGGCACTGGGACACCCGCGCCGAGCGGCGCACCGGCACCCGCACCGACCATCATGGTCACGCAGACGCCGCAACCGCCCGGAACACCCACGCCCACGCCGTCCGCGGCCTGCCCCGCGATCGCCGTCGGGACCGCCACGCTGGCCGCGACACCGATCAGCCTCGACGACACCGTCGCCGGTTACGAAGCCCTCGACGTCACCGGAGTTCTCACCACCACGGGTACCACTCCGGTCACCGCTGTCGTCGACGCGCAGCTGTCCGACAGCCATGGGTGGACGATCACAAGTATCCGCACAGTCGTCACCGCCGATACCGCCGCAGTGGCCGCGCCACGACAGCTCGCCCGCTTCGACGGGCAGGCCATCGGCGAGGCCGGCGCGGATGGTGCCCTCACCGTCACTGTCACCGTCACCCCGGAACCGGATGGCGCGGGCTGCACGCCTCCGCCCGCCACCGCCTTCGAGGTCAGCGGCCTGAACGCCGCGGATTTCGTCGGCTGGGCCACCACCCCGGCGCGCCTGCGCGCCCGCCTGGCCGGCTACACCCAGTCGGGCCAGGTCGAGCAGGCCACGGCCGACGCGTTGGGCGCACTGATCCCCGCCACCGTCACCGGCCCCGGAACGCTCACGCCCTTTCTCGACCGCCTCAGGGGCGCTACACCTGCCCAAGTCGGCGACGAAGCGCGCACCCGGCTGACGAGTATCGCCGGACGCCTGAACGACCAACAGACGCAGAACACACCGTCGCCCGCGCCCGCGGCTACACCAAATCCCACACCCACACCCACACCCACACCGGCACCGGCACCGGCACCGGCCAGCAGCGCACCAAATCCGGCCACCGTATCCACCGGCCCGGCATCGGCATCGGCCGCTCCAACCGCCACCGACGCCGCGGCACCCTCCCCCACGTCGACCCAGCCACCGGCAGCACCGCCGCCGGCATAGAGCCGGTCAGAGCGTGTGTGAGATCGGGCTTTCGATCAGTGAGCCGCGGCCAAGCGCCCCCTGGCAAGGCGGAAGGCCGAAGCGATACCGGATGAGTCGTATCGGTGTGGCCGACAACGCGGCCAGGGGGCACCTGGACGCGGCGAGCCGGAATGACGATCTCACACGCGCTCTCAGATATCGATCTGATACCGCAATCAAGGAAAATCAACAAAAAATCAACAGATGAGCTCCTGGCGACGAAGTGATGTAAACGGTATGGACTGGCCTGAATCCACCCAGCTAAGGTTCGTAGCGCTGGGTGGGGACCGCAGCGACGGGGCGTCGTCATTCCCGTCCTTGGCCACGGAGGGGTCTTGACCCAGTCACCACCTGCCGGTACGTCCACGTCACGCCACCGCCGGCCGACACACGCGCTACCGGTACAGCTGCACTGGTATTCCATCGTTGCCGTGCTCGCCGGCACCGCGGCCGTGCTCAGCATCATCACCAGCTGTCAGCCGACCGAGCTCACAGGCCAGCCGCTTCCGAGCGCGGCGGCGTCCGTGACAGCGCCGGGGGCACCAGGTGATGGAGAGCCCGCCCGCCCAGGCACGCCGCCGGCCCCGTCATCCTCGACCGCACCGGCGACCACTCCCGCCCAGCTGGCACCGACAGCCTCGACCTACGCCACCAGCCCGGCCCCGAGGCCATCGGTGGCGGCTGCCACCCGGCCGGCAGCGCAGCCCGTGGCGCAGACCACGACGACGGTGGCACCCGGCCGGATCAGGCCGGGAGCGACCTACACCGGCTACGGCACGTTCTACTCGCTCAGCGGCGCGGGGAACTGCCTCTACGAGGACGCGGGCGCGGACGCATCCCACTCATACGCGGCGCTCAACGACGCCGACTACGAGAACGCCCGGATGTGCGGCGGCTACATCCAGGCCACCGGCCCCCGTGGCACCGTCGTCGTGAAAATCGTCGACCGGTGCCCCGAGTGCAAGCCGGGGGACATCGACTTCAGCCCGGAGGCATTCGCCACGATCGCAGATCCGGTGGCCGGCAGGGTCCCGATCTCGTGGCGGCTGATCAGCCCAGCGAACATCGGCAATATACAGTACAAGATCAAGGAAGGGTCGTCCCCTTACTGGCTGGCCATCCAACCGCGCAACCACCGCAACCCGGTGGTCTCGCTCGAGATCAGCGTCAACGGGAGCTGGCAGGCGCTGCCGCGGGAACAGTACAACTACTTCCTCGCGCCGAACGGTCTGGGCGCGGGCCCGTTCAGCGTCCGCGTGACCGATATCTACGGCCAACAGATCATCAACTCCGGGATCACGCTCAGCCCAACGGCGGTGCAGGCCACCTCGTCGCAGTTCGCCCAGCACTGACGGCGAGCCGCGGCGTGGGGGAAGGCGTGGGCCAACGTCCTCATGCCGCTGGCGGGCTCGGCAGACGGGCTACGTCACAGCCAGGCCGAGCAGCTCGCGGACCTCGTCGTCCGTTGTCTGGGCAAAGTCCGCGTAATACTGGCCGACCGCAAAGAAGGTCGACGGCGTGCTGAGGCAGACGACTCCGTCCGCGACGAGCCGTATCTGCTGGCAGGCACGCTCAGAGGCCACCGGCACAGCCACGATCACCCGCGCCGGCCGGCGTCGGCGAACCGCGTCGACCGCGGCGCGCATCGTGGCTCCGGTGGCCATGCCGTCATCGACCAGCAGGATGACGCGACCGGTGACGTCGATGGGAGCCCGGCCGTCGCGGTAGGCGTGTTCCCGACGGGCGAGCTCACGGCGCTCGGTGTCCGCCACCTGCTCGATCATCTCCTCGCCGATGCCGAGACCTCTGATCACCTGGTCGTTGCGGACCAACGTCCCACCGGTGGCCAGCGCTCCCATCGCGAGCTCGGTGTGCCCGGGCGCGCCGAGCTTGCGGACGAGAAAGACGTCCATGGGCGCCCGCAGCCGCTGGGCGACCTCAAAGGCGACCGGCACGCCCCCCCGGGGCAGGGCGAGGACTACGGCATCCCCCCGATCGGCGTGGCCAGCCAAGGAGTCAGCCAGGGCTCGCCCCGCCGATCGCCGATCGACAAACAGCTCCGCCACCATCACCTCCGGCCATCACCGTTACCGCTACCGGCCTGACCGCCGCCGCCGCTGCTGCTGGCCTCCTCGGCGCGCGGACGCACCTCGGCGTCGGGACCGGGGTAGGTGAAGGTGACATGCTCGGAGTCGGACCAGCTGACCAGGAACGGCGGGTCACCGGATGGGGACCGCACTTCGATGATCTCACCGAACCGGTCCGGCCTGCCCAGTGTCCGCCCGTGGATGACCAAGGTGTCGCCCGGGTGTGCCCGGATCAGCCGCCGAGACCTGGTGATGCCGCCGTCACCAGCAGGAACGGCTTGGCCCATCCCCGCGACCGGGGTTCTGCGATGGCGGGCTATGACCTCCTGGGCAAGCGGTCGGATCAGATCCTCGATCCGCCGAGCATCCCGGATGAGCAGGTCGTCAACGGACAGAATACCGATGATCTGATTACCGTCGAGGACGGGGAGCCGACGCAGCGCATGCTCCCGGAACACCTCATAGGCACGCGCGAGCTCCACGCCGACGGACAGGCTGAGGACGTCGGTGGTCATGAGTTGGCCGACGGAAGTCTCCACGGGAACGTCCCGAGCAAGACCACGCAGCACGATGTCACGATCGGTGACAATTCCAACCAAATGATCATTATCGGTGACGAGAAGCACACCCACCCCGTGGCGGTCCATCTCCTGCGCCGCTTCCCGAATCGTTCTGGTCCGCTCCACCGTTACCGCCGGTGCGCTGACAACGCTGAGTACGTCCGTCATCGACGCTCACCTCCCCGGCCTGGACCTCACGGCCCGCGCCCCGAAGGTCACACTTCGAGACCGCCGACGACCAGTCCGCCATGTTGTGGGTGACATATGCCTGCAATACGGGTGCATCCTGCGCCGTTGACCGCTGGCATCCGGGCCCGGCCCAGACTCCCCGGACGGGAAAAACCATGATCATAAAATGCCGGCCTCGTCCCGTCCTTCTGGGCATCCCCGTCCGCGATGCTCGGCACACCCCCCTACCGAGGGTCTTTTCAGGTGCCTCGGTTGCTATGAGCGACCGGCCACAGAGGACGCGGCATCGGCGGGATTTCGACCGCTACGGGTTGGACGATTCGGAGTGCCGTGCCGGTGGAAGGTGGCAGGAGTCAACCGACCCACGCGACCGGCCTCCGGTCGCCTCGGCAAAGGAGGACGCATCGTGACCACGATCGTGACACCCGGCGGTGGGCCGGCCCGGGGTGCGGCCGGGCCGGGCATTCCGGAGCCCGTTCCCGGCCCCGACGTTCCCGGCCCCGGGCCGGCACCCGACACGCCGGGACAGGGACCAGGGCCCGACATCCCCGATCCCCCGCCAGGACCTGATCTGCCACCACCCGTACCCGGCCGCGCCCGGTCACGGCCACGGCCACGGCCACGGCCAGCAACATTGATCAGTATTCGGACAGTTCAGCGCGTGCGGCGGAGAGGCTCCGGCAATAGGGCGTTCGATCCGGGAGCCGCGCCCGGACGGATGGATCGCGCGGCGGCGGAGGGAGGCGCCCTGTGTGGGGCGTCGACCGACGAGCCGGGATACCCGTGCATCGCGCGGCGATGGACGGGGAGCGATGACGCGAAGCGCCGACCGGGCGGCGCGAGCCGGACAGTCCTATTGCCGGAGCCTCGAAGTCAGGCGGATCAGAACCGGCCGGCCGGTCGGCCGGTCAGCGTGGACCGGTCGGCGACGACGAGGAGCTGATGATGCCTATGCAGCGTGGCAGCACCAAACACGGCCCGGTCAAGGATGACAGCCTTGCCCACGAGGTGGACGGGATCGTCCGCGCGGGCAGGGACACGCGCACCGAGGAGTGGCGCTCCGCCGAACCGCCAGGCGAGGATCAGCCCCAGGTGGCGATCATACCGGAGACCTCCGGTGCCGACCAGGGCGCGGCAGCGAACACGGCCGCGGCCGCACAGGCCCGAACCGACCTTGCACGCTGGTTCGATCGGCACGACTTTCCCGCTCGTGCGGCTCAGCTCGCGCACGGCCTGCGCGGCCGCAACGCCCCGGAGCAGCTCGTCGAGCTGCTCCGCACCTTGCCCAAGCGACAGCAGTACAACTCGGTCGGTGATCTCTGGCGGGCGCTGCACGGCGGCGAGGACATCGAAACCGTACGGTTCTGACCCCGGCCGCTCGACGGCCGGCCCACTGCGCCCGCCCGCTGCGCAAGCACAGCCACCTGCCGTGCACCCGTGCACCCGTGCACCGAAACGCAAAGCAGTGTTCTCACTACCGCAAACACCCGACGATGGGCGGTCGGGCAGGGTCGCGGCGGGCGCGGGAGACTGGTGGCATGGCCACGCTCTGCGGGATCGAGCTTGAACATCCGCTCATGAACGCCGCGGGCACCTGCAAGAGCCTCGACGAGGTCGGCACCCTGGCCCGATCCGCTGTGGCCGCGGTCGTCGTCGGCTCCATCACCGAACAGGCCCGGGCCGGTAACGGCGGCAACGTTTACCACACCGGGGATTTCTTCTCGCTCAACGCGCTGGGTCTGCCGAATCCGGGGCTTGAATACTACCGTGAGCGGCTGCCGGACATGGTTGCGGCCACGCACAGCGCCGGCAAACCGCTCATCGTGAGCATCGCGGGATTCAACGCCGCGGAATACGCCCGCACGGCACATGCGGTGGCCTTGGCCGGCGCCGACCTCATCGAGGTCAATCTGGCCTGTCCGAACGTATGGGATGGCGGCCGGCAGAAACGTATCGCCTGCTTCGACAACGATCAGACCAGGGCCATCTGCGGCCAGGTCGCCCATGCGCTCGCCACCGTCGGCGGCACCATCCCGGTCGACCGTCGACCACCGGCCTTCGGTATCAAGATCTCCCCATTCTCGGACCCGGCCGCGCTGGCCGAACTGGCCGGGCTCATCACGGTGCTGTCCCGCGAGCCATCCGGGCCACGGTTCGTCTGCGCTGTCAACACCTTCCCCAACGCCCTCGCCCTGACTGACGCGAATGAGCCGGTGATCGATGTCGAGCTGGCCGGGCTCAGCGGCGCCGCTCTCAGGCCCGTGGCGCTGGGCCAGATACGGCAGCTGCGGCGCCTGTTACCCGAGACAGTCGAGCTCATCGGAGCGGGCGGGGTGACCGATGGACGCGACATCGTCGACTTCCTGCATGCCGGCGCGGTCGCGGCGCAGGCCGCCACCGCGTACTGGAACCGCCAGGGCGACGCCGGTGTCTTCGGCGACATTCTCGCCGACTATGCCGACCAGCTGTAACGGTCTAAACCACTGCCTGACGCGACCGGATGAACTCCTGGTCAACCGCCATCCCAAGGCCGATACCGTCGGGGATCGCGACTGTGCCATCAGCGGCGAGACTGAGCCGGGTGGTGACCACCCCCCGGCTCAGCGCGCTCTGGGCGACATTGAACTCGACCCAATGCGCATCGTGCAGCGTGGCGAGATACGCGAGGCTGTAGGCATGTAGCAGGTCGGTGAGCCAGGAATGCGTGACGATCTCGCGGCCCGCCCGCTCCGCCTCTGCCGCGACCGCCTTCGCGACGGTGAGCCCGCCGCATCGGGACAGGTCCGGTTGCAGCACGTCGACGCCGCCTTCGTGGATGAGCCGGCGGAAGTCCCAGATGGTGGCCTGCTGCTCGCCCGCGGCGAACCGCAGGGTGGGGAACTCCAGCTTGGCCTGGTGGTAGTCGGCCGGGCATTCAGGATGGACGAAGTCCTCCACCCAGTAAGGCACCACGTCGGCCACAATCTCCAGCATCGCCCGGGTCTGTGCGTACGTCCGGACCCGGGGCCGGCCCCCGTCATGGACATACCAGCCCGGATCCACCATCAGTTCGCGCTCCGGCCCCAGGGCCTCGCGGATCGCGGCCAGGTTCTCCCGGTCCAGGCCCGGGTCGATACCGAAACCGCCCCAACCGAACTTGACCGCCCGGAATCCCATCCGCGCGTACCCGGCGGCCGCCGCCTGGTTCTCGTCGGGAGTGGCCCGGAACAGCGTCGAGGCATACGCCGGCAGACGGTCCCGGCGGCGCCCGCCGAGCACCTCCGACAACGGAACGCCAGCGGCCTGTGCGCGAATGGACCACAAACAGTTGTCCACTGCCGACATGCAATGCATGACGACACCACGGCGACCGTAGTAGGCGGTGGCGAGATACAGATCTGTCCAGATCCCCTCGATATCCAGCGGGTCCTTCCCGACTGTTTCTTCGGCGATGCCACGGAATCCGAGCGCGCCCATGCCAGGGCCGGACAGCACCCGTGCCGCGACCGGCCCGAGTGTTTCGACGTCGGACCATCCCTCCAGCCCGGCATCGGTGCGGACGCGAACCAGCAGCAACCAGTCACCCTGGTCGACTGCTTCCGCGGCACCGGACCGCGGACCGTATGACTCATCGCCGCGCAACAACACCGGCGACACCTCGGTGATCCTCATCCGTTCCCGCCTCCTGTTCCGGTTCGCAGCCGGCCGGGCCCTGAGCGGCCACAACCTCAGCGCGCGTTTGAGATCGTCATTCCGGCTCGCCGCGTCCAGGCGCGCCCCTGGCCGCGTTGTCGGCCACACCGATACGACTCATCCGGTATCGCTGCGGCCTCCCGCCTTGCCAGGGGCGCGCCTGGACGCGGCTCACTGATCGAAAGCCCGATCTCACACACGCTCTCAGACCTGGTCACGGACCTGGTCACGGACCTGGTCGGGGATGGCGCTGGGCAGGTCGGACGGCCAGGGAATCCGCCGCTCCGCGAGGCAGGCACGGAACGCCTCCGCATGGGCCACCATCAGCCGCGCGCCCTGGCGGCGGTCCTCGTCAGCGATCTCGTCGGCGTAGTCACGGCCGCGCAGCCGGCGCATGACATCCATCTGGCTGCGATGCCGCCGGATCAGCTCGGCCTTCACCGTGACGTGCGCCGGCGTGAGCTGGACAAAATGCGTCGCCTCGAATCCGTAGCCGTCCCCGGGGTGCACATGGAAGATCCGGGGCACCCGTTCGAGTGGGGGCGAGGCCGGTTCGAAGGACGACAGGCTGGTGAACAGAGCGGCATCGAGCACCGCGCGGGCGGTGACCACATGGTCGCTGTTGTAGTCCGACGTCCAGTGGGTGAAGACGAGTTCGGCTCGCTGCTCACGGAGCGTCCTGATGAGATCCCGGCGCAGCGCGGCATCGTCATAGAGGAAACCGTCCTCCCGACCGAGGCAGCGGTAGTCGGCCGCGAAACTCGCCGCGACCGAGCGCATCTCCGCATCCCGCACCGAGGCGGCCAGGCCCCGGTCCGCGGACGGGTCAAAGGCAAGCCCTTTGTCGCCCTGGGTCACACAGACGAAGGAGATTTCATGCCCCGTCTCCCGGAACCGCTGCAGAGTTCCCAGACAGCGCATCTCGTCGTCCTGATGGGCGAAAACACAGACGATTCTCACCTCAGTTCAGCTCGCCCGCAGGGCCATAGTCGATGCGATCGTGGCTGTGCCGCGCCGCCGACGGCCGAAGTCCCGGAGCCATGGACGGGAATTCCTCACCGCTGGCGCCAACCTGGTCCCCGGGGCCGAATCGGGTGAGATCGGCGAGCGAGACCGCCAAGGCGCCATCCACCGCCAGGAAGGCTCCGGACACGTACGCCGCGCGCGGCGACGACAGGAACTCGACCGCGGCGGCAACGTCATCGGGGGTGCCCATCCGGCCGAACGGCAAACGGCCGGCGACCTGGTCGAGAAATGCGTCGCCGTACAGGCCGGCCTCGCCTCGGGTCCGGATCCAGCCGGGCACGACGGCGTTGACGCGGATGCCGTGCGGCGCCCACTCGTGCGCAAGCGTCCTGATCACCTGGGCAAGGGCGGCATGCGCGGCGTTGTAGCCCAGGCATCGCGGGAACGGCAGGGACGCGTGCAAGGATCCGATAGCGGTCAACGCCGCTCCGGCTTTCAGGCAACCAGCGGCGAGAAGCTCTGCGAACAGAGCGAAGGCGGCTACCGGGCCCACGGCGAGGCTGCGCTCCAGGCTCTGCGCCGGGAGGGCGTCCGCCGGGCGGTGCTCTTCGTACGCGAGCGCGTGCACGGCTGCGGTGACCGTCCCCAACGACGTGGCGGCTGCGGCGGTCTCCCTGCCGAAGGCCGGGCCGCCGGCATCCGCGCGCAGCACTCTGGCGTCGCCTCCCCCAGAAATGATCAGATCGGCAACGGCGCTGGCTCGTGTCTCGTCCCGATCGACGCAGAGCACGACGTCACGGCCGCGAGCCAGGTGCTGGGCGCAGGCAGCGCCGATGTCCCCGCCGGCGCCGGTCACGACAGCCACCTGTCTAGGCATCGTCGACGGTCTCCCGGAGCAGGTCGACCAGCCTGTCGATCTCCTGGCACATCGGCTCGTCGATCATGTCGCTGACCGGCCCCCGCATGGCGGCTGACCCGAACACCCCTTGCCGGACCAGCAGGTGCTTCTCGACCGCGACGAAACTGTCGAGGCTGCTCTGCAATGACACGATCAGAGCGAGCGGTCCGGCGATCCGATACGCGCGCGGGAAGTCGCCGTCGCACAGGGCTCGCCACAGCGCGGCCAACGCCCAGACAAGATCCCCGGCCGGCATTGTCCCAACCACGCCACGGCGGAAGCTGTCGATCAGGTAGAGACCACCCGTTCCCTCGAAGACCCGGGCCCGCCCACCGGTCGCGTCAAGCAACCGGCTGAGCCGGGGACCAATCGGCTGCGCCTCGGGTTTGAACATCGCCCGGTCTCCGAGCTCCGTGTGCAGCCGCGCCTGCACGTTGATCGACAACGGTGCCCCGACGTAACCGCTGGCGTCCTGGACGATCAGCGGCACAGTCACGGCCTCGGCGATCGCGATGAAGTAGCGCACCAGTTGCTCGTCACTCGCCCGGGAGAGCCCCGGCGGGGTCGCCATCACCGCGTCCGCGCCGACGTCCTGCGCATGCTTGGCATGCCGGACGGCCATCGCCGTGGACTCAGCGCCCACGCTCACCACCGCGACCCCATGCCGACGGGCAAACGTGCAGGTCAACGCGGCCATCTCATCGCGTTCCTCGGACGACAGCCGGAGCACCTCGGAGACCATGGCGAAGACAACGCCGTCGGCTCCGTTGGCGAACAGCCAGTCGAACTGGGACTCCATCGTCCGCCTGTCGATACGGCCGTCGTCATCGAAGGGAGTCTGGAACACCGCCAGCACACCGGCGATGTCGCGGCTGTCTGCCGCCGGCTTCCGCACCGCCGTGGCCTGGTCCGCAAGAGTCACCTGGCCATTGCCTTTCGGTAGAGCCGCTGATTCGGATGGCACATGTCTCCCCAGTATCAATAATCAATATGATCGATACGGTATCGACGTCGGTTTGGATGCATAGCTGCCGAAATTTCGGCCGCTCGGGGAATGGGCTGGCTCAACACCTGCCGAGGGCCTGGGCAACAGAGCCTGGTCACCATCGTCGCCACCCGCACCCGATCGACTCAGCCGGCCTGCTGTGCTCACGACCGCGCTTCGCGGGCATGGCCGTCTTCATGGGCCCGGAGGCTGCTGAGAACTCCGCGGAGGCCGTGGCCGCAGGCCAAGCAGCGCGACCGCGTCCCGGGCACAGATGTGATCGATATCGCTCGCGGTGACGTTCGCGATGCCAAGACTACGGCAGAGGGCGGCGGCCCGGTGCAGGCCGGTGATGGTCCGTTCCACAGTGGAGAAGGGATAGTCACTGCCAAACAGGACACGGTCGAAGACCTGGTACTCCGACGCGGTCGCGAGCGCCTGGGCCAACTGCCACGGCCGGGTGTCCATCGCGGACACGTCGACGTAGAAGTGCTCATGACGACGGACCACGCTCAGCGCCTCGGCCGTCCACGGGTGACCGAAATGCGCGATCCACATCCGCAACGCCGGGAACCGACGCGCGGGGAGGTCGAGCTGGAGGGGACGGGCGAACTCCGCGATCGCGGCTCGGGTGAACGTGGTGCCCTGGTGCCAGACGACGGGAATGCCGTAGTGGTCGGCGATCTCCAGCAGATCAAGGCAGGCCGGGTCGTGAGGATGGAAGTGCTGGTAGGTCGGGCCGAGCTTAAGGCCATACAGGCCAAGATCCTCAACCGCATGCCGCAGCCGGGCAGCCGCGTCGGGCCGGGTGGGGTTGACGCTGGCGAACCCGATGAGGTTCGGCTTGTCAGCGACGGCCTTCGCCACGTACTCGTTGGGCACGACCGTCCCGACCGGCTCGGCATCGAAAGCGAGCACCACCGACGCCGTCGCGGCAGCCGCCGCGGCGGCGTGCCCGGCCGGTGTCACGTCCCAGTGGGTTCGTCCCCAGACCCGTATCTCGTCGTCGGCAAGCGGCCCGCCGACATGGGTGCCATGTTCGCCCAGATGCGTGTGAACGTCCACGGTCACCAACGTCACGACGCTTCCCCCTCCGCGCTCACGTTGCGCGCCACCGCCTTCAGGGCGTCGACGATGTCGTCCAACCGGTCGTTCATCCGCGCGGTGGGACCACTGACGCTGAGCGCGAAGCGGTATCGCCCCCGGTCGTCGCGGATCGGGACGCCGACACACTTCATCCCGATCTCGGCCTCCTCGTTGTCGAGCGCGTACCCGCGGCGACGGATGTCGGCAAGATCAGCAAGCACGTCCGCGGGGTCGGTGCGGGTCAGGGCCGTGTGCCGTTCCGGTGGCCGGGTACGCAGGAGTTCCCGCACCTCGTCATCGGGGAGATGGGCGAGGATGGACTTTCCCAGGCTGGAGACGAACCAGTCGTCACGGTCACCCACGGTCGCCCCGCGGCGGATCGACCGGCGGCCCTCGAGGGCCTCAATGATCACAACTTCGCCCGCCTGGTTCACCGCCAGGTTGATCGTCTCGTCGAACCGGGCGAGCAGCTCGCGCATGTACGGGAGCACACGGCCGCGCAACGGCCGGGCACGTCGCGCGGCATGCCCAATAGTGATCATGCGGACGCCAAGGGAGTAGCAGCGGGACACCTCGTCCCGCTCGAGCCATCCGTGGTCGACGAGCTGCCGCAGATAGCGGGTTGTCGTGGACGGCTCGAGGCCGCACGCGGCGGCGACCTCCGAGAGGCTCTGGCTGGGCGCGGCCAGGAAGGACTCGACAATCCCGATCAACCGGTCGCTCAGCCTCGTGGGCGCGGTCGCGGTCATCCCATCACTCCCGGATAGTGGCACGAGACGTGCACCGGTGTTGTGTCGAGCAGGCATAGGGGCGGATCCTCCGAGGCGCACCGAGGACGTCCCGCGCCGACATCGCATCGTGGCAGGAAACGGCAGCCCAGGGCCGGAGGCTCGGATCGGACGTATTCGTCGGGACGCGTCCTGCTTACCCGGGAGCGCGCTGTCACCGGATCAGCGGCCAGGACGGCATCGAGCAGGAGGCGAGTATAAGGGTGCCGCGGCGCGGCGAACAGATCCTCGCGACGAGCCATCTCCACGATCCGTCCCCGGTACATCACCCCCACCTCCTGAGCCATGTACCGCACCACCGCGAGGTCGTGCGAGATGAACAGACAGGTCAGCCCGAGGTCCCGTTGTAAGCCGGTGAGCAGGTTGAGGATCTGTGCACGTACCGAAACGTCCAGCGCCGACACGGCTTCGTCCAGCACGATGAAGTCAGGACGCGGCGCCAGCGCCCGAGCGATCGCGACGCGCTGAGCCTGACCGCCTGAAAGCTCGCCGGGCCGGCGGTCCGCGATGCCGCCGGGAAGCTGGACAAGGTCGAGCAGTTCCCGTACCCGGGCCTCACGCTCGCCCCGGGTGCCTATGCGGTGGGCCACCAGCGGTGCGGCGATGATACCGGCGACCGACGCGCGCCGGTTGAGGGAAGCGTGTGGGTCCTGGAAGACGGCCTGCACCCGGGACCGCAGCCGGCGCATCCCCGCCGCGGACAGGCCTGCGATGTCCTGCCCGTCGAAACGGACCGTGCCGCTGTCGGCCGTTGTCAACCGCAGCACGCAGCGGCCGACCGTCGACTTTCCCGACCCGGACTCGCCGACAAGCCCGAAAGTCTCGCCACGCCGCACCGACAGCGACACACCGTCCACGGCGGGCAGTCGGCCGCCATGACGTGATGGATAGGTCTTGACCAGATTCCGCACCTCGAGCAGCCGCGGGGGCAGCCGCGCCGGCGGCCCCGCCGGCATGCGTAACAGCATCACCGGTCCGCCCTGTCCGCTGACGCTGCCCGGCCGGCGGCGGGGTGCTCCGCGACGGGGTACTCCGCGGAGATGGACTCGCCCGCCCGGACGCAGCGCACCTGCCGACCGGCGGCCGCCCGCAACGCGACCGGCTCCGCGCACAGGCCGATCGATATCGGGCAACGCGGCTGAAATGCGCAGCCGGCACCGGTCTCCGCCGGCAGCGGCGGCTGGCCGGATATGGTCCGGATGGGCACGGTGAGATCGACCGTGAGATCGACGGTCGCCGACATCAGCGCCGCGCTGTAGGGGTGGGCCGGGCGTGCGTAGAGGTCCACGGTGGGTGCGGACTCCACGATCTGACCGGCGTACATAACCGCGGTATCGTCGCAGAACCCGGCGGCGACACCTAAATCATGAGTGATCAGAACCGCTGCCAGGCCACGCTCACGGCAGATCCGGTCGATCAGTGCGATCACTCTCACCTGAGTCGTCACGTCCAGCGCGCTGGTCGGCTCGTCGCACAGCAGCACGTCGGGCCGGCTGGCCAGCGCCATCGCGATCATTGCGCGTTGCCGCATCCCGCCCGAGAACTCATGCGGGTAAGCGGCCAGGCGTTGTCGCGGGGCTGGTATCCCGACCTCACCGAGCAGATCGGCCGCGCGTTCCAGCGCACTCGCGCGGCGGACGTCCTCGTGCAGCCGGATCGACTCGACGATCTGTGCCCCGATCGTCATCAGCGGGTTCAGCGCCGCCGCTGGATCCTGATAGATCATCGAGATCCGGCGGCCACGGATGCGGTCAAGCTCGCGCCGACGCAGCACGAGCAGATCGATGCCATCCAGCCACACCCGCCCGCCGGTGACCCGGACCGGGCCGCGGTGCAAGCCCATCACGGCCAGTGCGGTCAACGTCTTGCCCGAGCCGGACTCGCCGACGATACCGAGCCGCTGACCGGCGGACAGCGCGAAGCTGATGCCCCGCACGACCGCGGTGGCGCCGACAGCGACCCACAGATCGTCGACGTCGAGGATGGCGGGTGCCGTCATCGACGCCCACCAGTGAGTCGGTCGACAGCGGTGAGCCGGTCTGCGGCCAGGTTGAGACACAGCACGGTGGCGAGGATGAGGATGGCGGGCGCCGCCGCATAACTTGGATCATTGTACAGAAACCCGTATCCCTGTTGCAGCAGCACCCCCCAGGACATCTGTGGCGGCTGGACGCCAAGCCCGACGAAGCTCAGGCTGGCTTCCAGGATCATCGCGCTGGCGGCGTTGATCGCGGCCTGGCTGGCCAGGTCGGGCAGGATGTTGGGGAGCACCTCACGCAGCAGCAGGCGACCCCGGCTGGCTCCGTACGCGACGGCGGCGGTGTAGTAGTCAAGGGTCATCTCGCGGACGATGGCGGCTCGCGCCATCCGCGCGGTGCTGGGCGCGAGCAGCAGCCCGGTCAGCACGATCAGGGATACCAGCGACGCCCCGAACGCCGCGACACACACCAGCGCGAACAGGATCTGTGGGATCGCCATGGTGATGTCAGCGCCGCGCATCAACAGCTCGTCGGGAAGGCCTCGGGCACCGCTGGCGAGCACGCCCCACAGCGTGCCGGCCAGGAACGCCACGGCAACGCTACCACCGGCGACGGACAGCGACAGTTCACCGCCGTAGAGGAGCCGGCTGAGTTTGTCCCGCCCCAGCTCGTCGGTGCCGAGCCAATGGCGCGCGCTCATCGTCCCGAAGGCGTTCGCCGGGTCCAGGCCGGTCGCACCCTGCCTGCTGACCAGGGGGGCCAGCAGGCACATCCCGACGATCGCCAGCAGGACGAGCACACTCGCTGGCGGCGGGCTGATCCGGACGCGCCGACCGCGGCGCACCCGGCTGTGCCCCGCGGCGGCAGGCTCAGACACGGTGCCCCCGGGTTCTCGGATCCAGCGACCACACCAGCAGGTCAATCACCATCGATACCAGGATGAACAAAACGCTGATCAGCAAAACGACCGACTGGAGTACCGAGTAGTCACGCTGGAACGCCGATTCCACCGACAACGACCCGAGGCCAGCGAAACCGAACACGTACTCAACAATGACACTTCCACCGAGGGTGTACCCGACGATGAGCCCCAGCATGGTGAGGCTCGGCAGCGCGGCGTTGCGCAGCGCATGACGGAGGACCACGGTCCGGGCCGGGGCGCCCTTGCCCGCCGCCGTCCGGGCGAACTGTGACGCCAGCGCCGAGATGAGTTCCGTACGCAGGTAGCGCACCAGGAGCGGGGCGGCCACCAGACACAGCGCGAGCGCCGGCATGACCATATCGCGCACGTTCTGCCCCGGGTTCTGGAGCAGCGGCACATAGCCGCGCGCGGGCAGCCATTTCAGCGTCACACTGAACAGCAGGATAAGCAGGATTCCGGCCACGAACGGGGGAAACGCCATACCGGCCGACGCCGCCGCCGTGACGCATCGGTCCACCCAGCCGCCGGGCCGGGTAGCCGCCGCGATCGCGGCCGGAACCGCGACCGCGACCGCGAGAGTCATGGCGAGAAAAGTCAGTTCCAGTGTGGGCCCGAGCCGGGCGGCGATGAGGGAGCTGACTGTGCGCTGGCTGACATATGATCTACCAAAATCCCCGTGGGCTATCCCGGCGACCCAGCTGAGGTACTGACCGACAACGGGACGGTCGAGACCGGCCTCCGCACGCAGCCTGTCGATCGTTGCCTGATCTGTCCCCCGCGCGGCACCCAGCCGAGCGATCACAGGATCGCCCGGCAACGCCCGCAGAACGGCGAAGATAAGGATCGACGAGCCGGCTATCATAACCAGGCTGATCGACACCCGCTTGACGATATACGGCACGGTCATCCTTTCTCGTCGTCCCCGCCGGCTCCCGGGATTCACAACAGGTTCTTTGAATCCTGGACTCAGAGCGTGTGTGAGATCGGGCTTTCGATCAGTGAGCCGCGTCCAGGCAGCCCCGGGCAGGGCGGAAGGCCGAAGCGATACCGGATGAGTTGTATCGGTGTGGCCGACAACGCGGTCAGGGGCCGACTGGGCGCGGATCACCCGGGCAGAAGGC
>NZ_CAKJTO010000049.1:0-36972 GCF_917627405.1 Protofrankia sp. Cj5 | reverse complement strand
GCAATAGGGGTGTGGATCAAGGAGTGGGGCTGGGGTGCGTGCATCGCGCGGCGGCGGAGGGAGCCACCGGAGGTGTTGGGTGGCGACTGACGAGCCGGGGTACCCGTGCATCGCGCGGCGATGGACGGCGATGGACGGGGAGCGATGCGACGAGGTGGGTGGCCCAAGCCCGCGACGCCGCGTCCCCTGTTGCCGGGCACTCCAGCGTGGGGCGGCATCACAACGCCCCAACCGCGCGGCTGACCAGCCGCAGGCCCAGGTCACCGGGCGCTCCGGCCGTACGGAACGCGCAGCCGGACAGAACGCGCGGTGGCCCCCGGACGGGATATCCGGGGGCCACTGACAACCGTTCACCCGGCCGCGGACGGACCAGGGCGGCTCAGCCGCTGGGCGCGGGATCGGTCGACCCGCCCGCATCCTCCGCATCGGTGTCCGTGGCGGCATCGACATCAGGATCAACGTCTTCGATGTCCTCGCCTGGCGGGACGATCGGTGCCGCCTGATCAGGTGGCACCACCTCGCTTCCGGCCGTGTCAACGACCTTCACCTGTCGCAGCAGGAAGGCGAGTGCCTTGCTCCGCAGCGCGTCAATCATGATCGCCGAAAGGCCATCCCCCTGGGCGAGCTGCTGAGCGAAGGCCTCGGGACTCATGCCCATGCGCTGCGCCCGACCGATCACCTGCTCCATCAGCTCGCCCTGATCTATACCGAACTGCTCGGCATCAATCACAGCGTCCAGGATGAACTGCGACTTCAGTGTCCTCTCGACGAGTCGCCGCACATCGTCGAGGCGCTCCTCGTCGGTCCGGCCAAGTGTTTTGAGGTAGGCCTCACGGTCAACGCCCATCCGTTCAAGATCATGAACGAAACGATGCTCGCGAGCCTCGACCTCGCCATCGAGGACCGAGACCGGCAACGGCACGTCAACACGCTCGATCAGAGCGTCGAGAACACGCTCACGCGCCTGCCCGAGCTGGTCGCGCTCGGCCTCACGGACAAGACGCTCCCGGATGTCCGCAAGCAGCTCCGCCAGCGAGTCGAACTCGCTGGCGGTGGTGGCAAAGTCATCGTCAAGCTCGGGAAGCTCACGCTCCTTGACGCCCCGGACGGTGGCCGTGACCTCGGCCGAGCTGCCGGCGAACTCACCGGCGAGCAGTTCGGTCACAAAGGTACGGCTCTCTCCTTCGTCGGCACCGATGACCGCCGCGTCCAGACCGTCGATCAAGGTGTCGCTACCGACCTCGTAGGACATACCGGCAGCCTCGGCACCCTCGACGACCTCGCCGTCCACGGTCGCGGAAAGGTCGAGGGAGATGAAGTCGCCGGTCTGCACCGGGCGTTCGACCGGCTTGAGCACGGCGAAGCGCTCACGCATGGTCGTCAGTTGTGAATCGATCTGCTCGTCAGTCACCTCGAGCGCGTCAACGATGACCTCAAGGCTGTCATAGTCGGGAAGAACGATGTCCGGCCGGACGTCCACCTCCGCTGTGAAAACCAGCGGGGCACCGTCCTCGAACGAACTGATGCCGACCTCGGGACGGGACAGAACGTCTACGTCCTCCTGCTGCACGGCATCGGTGTAGAAGCGCGGCAAGGCGTTCTGGATGGCCTCCTCGAGGATCACTCCCCGGCCAAGACGCTGGTCAAGGATACGCGGAGGCACCTTGCCCGGCCGGAAGCCGGAAACCCGGACTTCCCGTGCGAGTTTGCGGTAGGCGGCGTCAACGGACGGCTTGAGCTCGTCGAAGGGCACCTCGACGGTCAGCTTGACCCGGGTGGGACTTAGGGTCTCCTTGGTGGCCTTCACGGCGCGGCTAACTCCTGATGCGGCAGTGGATCGGATGGACGCGCCGAGATTACCGGTCGGGGCGGGGAGACTCGAACTCCCGATCTCCTGCACCCAAAGCAGGCGCGCTAGCCACTACGCTACGCCCCGAGGCGTTGCTTCAGTATCCTACGGGTAGTGTAAGCGACGCTCCGCGGGTGTAGCTCAATGGCAGAGCCCCAGCCTTCCAAGCTGGCCATGCCGGTTCGATCCCGGTCACCCGCTCCGCCTGCTAGGCAACGGCATCGCCGTTCGGCTCCGCCACGTCAGAGGGGCCGCGTGCCCTGTCCGTGCCCAATCCCTTCCCGCCGTTGCGGTTGCCCGCGATCGTGGCGTCCATCGCCCGCGCGATCGCGGCTCCCCGCCGGTCGGTCGCGTGCAGGTACACCAGCGCCGCACGCATCGAGGCGTGCCCCATCCGGTCCATGAGTTCGGCCAGGTTTGCACCCGCCTCAGCGGCGAGGCCGTTCGCGGTGTGACGAAGATCGTGAAAGTGGAAGTCGGGCAGGCCGGCGCTCTCGCACGCCGCGCGCCACCCAGCGGCCTTGTTGAAGTTACGTCGGCTGATCACAGCACCTTTCACCCCCGGGAACACCAGACCATCCTGACCCGATGCCGCATAGGCATCGAGATGGGCGCGCAACTCGGCCGCGAGCGTCGGGGGCAGCGCCACCGTACGCTGACCCGCCTCGGTCTTCGTCGGCCCGGCGAACGGCTTGCCTTTGCTCGGCTCCACCCAGGTCGAGGCCACCTCAACCGTGCCCCGGTCGAGGTCAAGCCGGCGGCGGGTGAGCGCGACCAACTCACCCCACCGACACCCGCTGAACGCCGCAAGCAGCACGAACGCCCGGAAGCGCGGACGGACCGCGTCCGCCAGGGCGTAGACCTGATCTACAGTCGCCGTTGTCCGTTCCCGGGGCCGCTCCACCCCCGCACCCCTGATCTGACACGGATTGCGCGGCATCAGGCCGTCCACGACCGCTGTGGCCAGGATCACCCGCAGCAGCCGGTACGCCTTCGCCGTCGTGCTCACCCCCTCCTGGTGCACCGTGGTGAGTTCCGCATGCCAGGTGCGCACCACATCCGTGGTGATCGAGGACAACGGCCGCGACCCGAGATACGGGTTTATCTGCCGGCGCAGGAGCCGCGCGTACAGCTCCACCGTCCGAGGCCGTAGATCGGTCCGCTCCCGCTGCCAGCGCGCGGCGAAGTCCTCGAAGCGCACCTTCGACCGGTCCGGATCAATCCAGCGACCACGGGCCATGTCAGTCCGGATCTCAGCAAGGTGGGCGTCGGCGTCCGCCTTCGTCGCGAACGTTCCCGGTGCAGCACGACGCAGACCATCTAGACCTGGATACCGGACCTGCCAGCGTCCCGACGGAAGCTTGCGTACCGTCCCGAACACGCGCTTGCTCACCGCAGCGCCTCCACCCGGCCGGCGTTAATGAAGGCTTCGACATCAGACGCGCGGAGCCGGACGTGTCGGCCCAGATGGTGGAAGGCAATGCGCCGCTCGGCGATCAACCTGCGCACGAACCGGACGGACGTACCCATCGTGTCGGCTACCTGGGCAACGGTCAGGATCTTGTCTGTGGGCACAACGGCGAGCGCCGCAACGCTTCGCTGTCCGCCGGGACCAGGCGTGGTCTTCGCTGGGACGGCGTTTTGCCGTCGGGTTGTGGTGGTCACGCTGTAGGTGCTCCTTCCGGGAACGCCTCCGCGGCGTGCTGGCCGGCGGTGGTGGGTTCATGAGTGGGCGGTGTTGTCCCGAGCCGGTGTGGCACAGGGTCAGGCCGCCTGCTGGTCGATTCGGGCGGCTTCCCGTCGTGATCGGGCTTGGTTGGCGGCCATGTCGGCGAGGGCCTGGTCGCCGGTGCGGGCGTAGCCGGTGGAGTGGAACTGCCAGGTGGCGAGGGTGATGACGTGGTCGTCGTTGAAGTCGCGTCCCCAGGCGTCGAGCGGGGTGCGCTCCTCGCCGGTGGGGGTGTGGGTGCGGGTCCAGGTCCGGCGGCGTTCCCGGCAGGTCGCGAAGGTGATCGAGTAGCGGCGGGATTTGGTGAGCCAGTGCCCGCGGTAGCCGAACATGTGGGCGTTCTCGCGGAGGCGGTGTTCGGCCATGTCGGGCCAGCCACCGAGTTCCCATGCGGTACGGACCAGCCGGGCCTGGTGGGGGGTGAGCGTGGGGAGCAGGGTGTATAGCTCTGTCAGGGTGCGGATGCGGCGGTAGAGGACCCCGGAGTCGGTGATGTCTTTGGTGGCGTATTTGGGGATGTAGTTCGCGACCTGCTTCGGGGTGATTTCTCCGCCGGTGACGGCGATGCGTTGGGTGTTGTTTTGTTCGCCCCATCGGGTGTGTACCGGGGAGGTGTGGGGGCCGCCGGGGCGGGTGGGGGTGTGGCGGCGGGGGTTCGGGCAGGGGTGGCGGGCGTGTGCCACGGCCCAGTTCCAGGCGGCGGCGAGGGTGTCGACGGTGAGCCATCCGGGGGGTGGTTCCCAGCTGCCGGGGGGTGTGGGGGCGTCGGCGCGCAGGATGGCGTGGAAGTGGATGAGTCCGCGGTGCTGGCCTTCGGCGACTTTCACGTAGGAGATCCGCACGAGGGTGCGTAGGGTGCGTTCGCGGTGTCCGGTGACGGTGGCCAGGCGTCGGATGGTCAGGTCGATGGTGCGTTTCCATAGCCGGGAGCAGGTGGCGTTCCACAGGACGGCGGCGGGGTAGTCGAAGCAGTCCGGGCAGATGGCTTGTCCGAGGAGGGGGTCGGTGTCGGTGTGGACGCGGGTGCAGCGGGGGTGGCCGTGGCGGCAGCGTCCGGGGTGTTGTTGGCAGGGCCGGATGCGGCCGTGGTGGCGGCGTTGGGAGTGCACCGGGCCGAATGAGGGTGCGGTGACGGTGACGAACAGGCCGGGGTGTTCAGCGATGGTGGTGGGGACATCGTGGCCGCCGTCGACACCGGCGTGGACGATCTGCCAGGCGTCCCCGGCGTACAGGTAGGAGCATGACGGGCAGACGCTTGCGCGCCGGTTCCCGCAGGGTAGGAGGATCGTGCCGTCGGGCTGGCTGGCGGAGTCGAACACCTGCTTGATTTCGCCGGTTGCCGTGTCGACGTGGCGGATGCGGCCGGTGAGGCGGATGGGGCGTGCGCATCCGTGGATGCGGGTGATCTGGGACCACAGGGCGGTGAAGGTGCCGTCCTCGATGCGGTCGGTGGATGCGGTGCGGACGTCGGCGGGGAGGGTAAGAGTGGTCATAGGCCGAGTCCTTCGGCGGTGAATCCGCCGGTGATCGCGGCGTGGATCTGGCGGGGATTCTGGCCGTTGCGCTGTCCGCAGTCGGTGAGGGCTGCGACCGCGGCGGCGGGGGTGAGGTGGCCGGTGTCGACGAGCCGGGCCAGGCCGCGGGCTGCGCCGTAGAGGGTGGTGCGGCGGCGTCCTTCGGGGGCCCGGTCGACGGCGGCCAAGGTGGCGGCGATCAGAGCGGCGGGGTTGGAGATGGCCCCCCTGTTTTCTCGTCGGGTCGGCTCGGTTAGGGGTGTGCGGATCGTCGGGGGTGCGGGGGTCCGGATGGCATCGATCAGGGTGGGGGGCATCTCGGCGACGGGCCGGCGGCCGATCCACCGGTAGGGGTGGCCGGTGGTCGGGTGGACCGAGGGTGGGGTGACGACGTATCCGCCGTCGCCCTTGATGTCGATCCCGGGCCGGCTGGGGAGTGGGCGGGACCGGACGGTGTGGCCGGGGTGGGTGTAGTACAGGTGCCAGCCACCCCCGCCGGTCGCCACGGTCGCGGTCGGGGTCATCAGGTTTCGGTCGAGCTGGCCGCCGTGGTGGGGGTCGATGTCGACCACGACCAGTCCGGACGGTGTGCCGGTGCGCACGGCCAGCAGGCCGTCCGGCACCGCGGTGAGCATGGCGGCGATGTGGGTGTGGTCCTTCGTGGCGGCGTAGAAGCCGTGGCAGGTCAGGCAGGTACAGGCCTGCGGGTCGTGGGCCGGGCCGTCTTTCGTGGAGTGGCAGGCCGGGCAGTTCGCGACGGGGCGTTTGGTGCGGCCCAGGACGAACACCGCCCGGCCGGTGTCGATCAGCGCGTGGGCCGCGGTCAGGCGGGGGTCTTCCGGCTGGTTGGTGTAGGTGTAGGTGTAGGTGTAGGTGGGGATACCGGCGCGTTCGGCACGGTCACGGGTGTGGGTGGCGCCGCGGCTGCCGTCGGCGATGAACGCCAGGCACAGGTCCGGCCCGGTGTTGACCATGGCCGTGTTGCGGTGGGGTCCAGCGGCGCGGCCGTGACGGGCCCAGTCGGCGGGGTGGCGTTCGACGTGCCACCCGTGGGCGGTGGCGATGTCCTCGGCGATCCGGTCGGCGCCGGTGGGGCAGGCGCCGCAGACCAGCACGACCCGGCGGCCGGCGGCGTCGCGGGCGGCCCGGTTCAGCGCGGCGGCGATGGTCCGCCGGTTGGTCCACGTCCGTGACCCGGTGACCAGGATGCGCATCGGATGGGACGGCAGATCCGTCCCATCTGCACAAGGCACGGTCATGGCGCATCCCCGGTGGTGGGGGGCAGGGTGCCCCAGTGGGTGCCGAGGATCTCGGCGTCGGCGGTGATCGGGATACCGCGGAAGGTGGTGGTCATGGTGGTTTCGAGGAGTCGGCGGACGTCCTCGGCGCGGGTGGTGGGGACGTGGAGGATGACTTCGTCGTGGACGAACAGCCACAGCGCCTCGTGCAGGCCGTGGTGGGTGGCCAGCTCGTAGACAGCGGCGACGAGGAGATCTCTTGCCGTGCTCTGGACGGCGTAGTTGGCGTTGGCGTAGGGCCGGTCGGGGTCGGCGGGGATGCGCCGGCCGGACCCGGTGACCACGACCGGCACGGTGGCCATGTGACGGGAGTAGGCGGCCACGCCGGGGTAGGCGGCCCGCCAGCGGTTCACCACGTCGGCGGCGACCTGCTGGGTGGCGCCGGTGGCGTTCATCAACGCGCCGATCCCGCCGCCGTAGATGGTGCCGAAGGTGGCGCGTTTCGCCAGCGTCCGTTGGGCCTTGGTGAACCCGGGGCCGAACAGCAGCCGGGAGGTGGCGTCGTGGATGTCGGCCCCGTCGAGCAGGACCCGGGTCAGGGCCCGGTCGCGGGACAGCGCGGCGGTGACCCGGACTTCGACTTGGGAGAAGTCGCAGGAGATCAGGGTGTGGCCGGGGTCGGCGCGTAGGCAGTGCCGTAGCCGGGGGTCGGTCTTCTTCAAGGTTTGCAACGCCGGGTTGGTGATGGACATCCGGCCGGTACGGGCCCGCAGGGTGTTGATCTGGGGGTGGAGCCGGCCGGCCGTGTCGGCGGCGGTCAGGAAGCTCCGCAGGTTCGCGATCGTGTTCGAGGTGGCCGCGACGTGGCGGCGGGCGGTGAGCATGGCCCGCACGTCGGTGGGCAGGGTGAGCCGGCCGGTGTCGAGGTCACGGGCCAGGGCGGCCAGCGTGTCGGCGCTGACCTGGAGCCGGCCGGTGGCGGTGCGCGGGCCGGGTACCTGGTGGGAGTCCAGCCAGGTGGCGAACGCCGGGCTGGTGGCCGCGCATCCCACGGTGGTGCGGATGACCTGGTCGGCGTGGTGGTGGGTGGTTTCGGTCTGGTCGAGGAGCCGGCGGGTGTAGGGCTGGTCCAGGGCCAGGCCACGGATCGTGATCCCGGTGGACTGCGCGGCGAGCCACTGCTCGAGGTGGACCAGGTGGGAGAACGGGGCGCAGGCCTTCATCAGGACGGGCAGGAGCCGTCGGACGTAGATCGCGTCCAGGCCGGCGTAGACGACGTAGGCCGGGTCGTCGGTAGGCAGGTTGGCCCATCCCCAGGTTTTCCACCGGCCCCCGGCCCGGTGAGTGGCGGGGGCCAGGGCCTGCATCCGGGCGTGCAACACCTGCTCGGCCACGACCAGTCCATCATCGAGGTGACGGGCGGTGAGGGTTTTCAGGCCGTGGCCGGCCCGTTCGTCCGGGTTGACCAGCTTGGACAGCAGGTGGGTATCGATGACCCGCTGGCCGAGCGCGATCCCGAACGCTGACCAGATCGCGAGTACATCGAAGTTGGTGTGGGTGACGAACCGGCGGGCCGGGTCAGCCAGCAGGTCGACGGCCGTGGCCCGTTGGGCGGGGTCGGCCGGGTCCAGGACCCAGCCGATGGTCGGGGTGGCGACCTGGACCAGGCGCAGCCCGGCGGCCGGGCCGAAGTGACCGGGCCCGGTATCGGGCAGGGGCCTGGTCTCCACGTCGAGGCCGAGCATCGCCTGCCCGGCCACATCCCGGCCGAAGGCGGCTGGGTCGAACGCGCCGGGCCGCGGGGCATGCACGACCATCCGGTGGCCGTGGTGGGTACGGTCGTAGGTCACCATCACCGGCCTCCTGCGGGGGTGGTGCAGGTCGGACAGACCCACAACGGCGGCGGGTCGGCGAGAACCATGACCGTGCCGTGCACGTCGCAGACCAGCGGTACCGGTGCGGGCAGGACGACGGTGAGCCAGCTATAGCCGTCCCCGGCCAGCGCGACGGTGACCGGGCCGGTCGGGTGGGCCTGGTAGCCCAGCGCGGCCGGGGTGCCCGGCCCGGTGGTGGTGTCGGGCAGGTCGAACAGGGCGGTGGTGGTTGGCGGGGTCATCCGTGCACCTGCACCACGGCCATCAGGTGCCGGTAGGCGGTGTCCGCAGGGTCATCGATGTCGGTGGGGCCGCTGTCCCCCCGTCGGCCGATGACGACCTGCTCGCCGCGGAACGCCCGCAACGCGTCGGTCAGGTACCGGTTGTGGCAGTGCCACTCGTCCGTACCGCCGTCGGTGGTGGCGGGGATGTCGGTGGTGGCGGACTGCCCGTCCGCGCCGGTCATCGTGACCGTGAGCCGGCCGGCGTCCATGGTCAGACGGACCGGGTCATCTCGACGGCCGGCCGGGGTGACCCGGGTGACCGCGGCGAGCAGCATAGCCCGGTCGGCCCGCACCCGGTGTGTGATCGTGTCGGGGGTGAACGCGGTGCGGACCGGGGGGAATTCGGCGTCGATCAGCCGGGTGGTGACCTGCCGGCCGTCCCAGGCCATCCCGACCCGGGCAGTCCCCTCGGGGTTGGTATCGGCGTGCAGGGTGACGGTGCCGGTCATGGTGCGGGTAAGGGTGGTCAGGGTGCCGGCGGGTACCAGCATGGCCACCGGTTCCCCGGTGTCCAGGGGCCGTTCGTAGGGCAGGTCGAGGATCGCGGCGCGGTGGCGGTCCGTGGCCTCCAACGCCAGATGGTCCCCGACGGTGACATGGACCGCGGTCAGCGCGGGCAGGGTGGGGTCGTGGCCGGCGGCGGGTGTAACCCGGTCCACGCCGTCGCGGAGCACTACCGCGGGGATGCGGCCGACCTCGGTGGGTAGGTCGGGCAGGGTGGGGTAGTCATCGGCTGGCATCAGGGGCAGGCAGGCCTGGAGGCCGGGGCCGCGTAGGTCGAGCCGGCCGGCATCGGGTAGGAGATCGACCGGGCCGTCGGGCATCGTCGCCACCAGCCCGGCGAGCACGGTACCGGGCACGAGCATCCGCCCGGGGGTGTGCACCGTGGCCGGGATGGTCGCGCGGACGGCGGTGTCGTAGTCGAAGCCGCAGACGGTGATCGTGGCGTTGTCGGTGGCGTCGAGGAGCAGCCCGGCCAGGATCATCTGATGGGACGCGGGATGCTTCGGCAGGATACGGGCCGCCCACAGCACCGCCGGGCGTAGGTCAGCAGACTCCACGGTGGCCTTCATGCCGCACCGGCCGCAAGGTCAGTGATCACGTTTGCCAGGTGTTGCGCGAGTGCGGACAGGTCCATCGGCGCCATCGACGCCGTGACCGGATGGTCTTCGAGTATCCGGCGGGCCGTCTGGTACGCGACCGAGTCGATGTCGGGTAGCACCGTCGGGAACGGCGACGCTGTCAGGAGGTTTCCGGGCATGATGAGCAGATCCCTTCGAGGGGTGAAGTGGTGGCGGCGGGCCGGCCCCACGGGTCTGGCCGGACGACGGGGGCCTGCCTGCCGCTACCACGCGATCGGTCAGGCTGCTGTGGTGGCCGGGTAGCCGGCCGGGGATGCCCAGGGGTCGGGCTGGCCGGGGGAGATCGAGAACGGGTCGTCGTCGGTGGGTGTGGCCGGCGGGTACTGCCCCGGTGCCGGATATGGGTAGGCAGCTGGGGCTGGGGCTGGGGCCGGGTGCGGGGAGTAGGAGCCGGTAGCCGGTGCTGGGCCGGTCGGGGTGCCGCGGGTGGCCTTGACAACGCGGGCGGTGGCGAACTTCAACGACGGGCCGATCTCGTCGACGTCGAGCTCGATGACGGTGCGCTTCTCGCCCTCCCGGGTCTCGAACGTCCGCTGCTTGAGCCGGCCGGTCACGATGACCCGCATGCCTTTGGCCAGGGACTCGGCGACGTGTTCGGCGGGCTGGCGCCAGATCGAGCAGCGCAGGAACAGCGCGTCGCCGTCTTTCCACTGGTTGGTCTGGCGGTCCAACACCCGGGGGGTCGAGGCGATCGTGAACGCGGTGACCGCATCTCCGGTCGGGGTGAACCGTAGTTCGGGGTCTCGGGTCAGGTTCCCGATCACCGTGATCGTGGTCTCTCCAGCCATGACGGTGTCCTTTCAAAAAAGGGGGGGTGAGTGCGTTTCTTTGTTCCGCTCAGCCGTCCACGACGCGGCTGTCGTACGGCACTGTTGTCACCGGATCAGCCTCCCTATCGCCCGAACGAGCCGGACGGGTAGGCCCAGGACGAACGCGAGGAATGTCGCCTCCGGAATCCGCGGCAACGCCAACGCCGCAACGGTCGCGGCGGCAGTTGGTACGACCGGCGCGCCATACCACAGCGCCACCACCGCCAGCACGGTAAACAGTCCGGCACGGACGTACGGCGCCCGCGACAACGGTGTGATGACCCAGCGGTGGCAGGGATGGGCGCAGGCCGGCACCAGCTCCCAACGGCGCGGGTCGGCCATGGAACCGTCACGACGATTCCGGTAGGCCAGATGGTGTATGTCCAGCGAGCGTTCACCACGCCGGGCACCGCAGACAATGCAACTCTTGACCGTCCACCGGGACCGCCAGTGCTGTTCCTTGCGTTCCCGCCAGCGAGGGCCGGACATGTACTCACGGTAGGCGGGAGAGAAACGGGCCATTTCCTATTCCTCCACATCCCGGGTGGATTCGGCGTCCACCCACCGGGCACCACGGCCCGCGAGTGGCTCCACCAAAAACTGGGTGCGTCCATAGGACACGCGAGTGTTCTTGACCGAAACGGCAACAAGCACTTTCCCTCGCCCGGGGACAAGCCACAGCCGTTCCGTACCTATCGCCCACCCGGCGACATCGAGATTCATCGCGCGTCCTTACCCTCATTGCCACCCCGGTAGCCGGGGTCGACGTGCCCGCCGGGTAGCGCCCACCGGCCGGCATACGGGTCCTTGCCTCGGCGGATCAGCAGGACGTGCGGGGCACCGGCGGGGTTGGCGAGCGCGATCACGTCGGCGGTCAGCCTGACGACGTCGAGGGCTGCGGACATGGAGGTACCGCCTCTCCGTACATAGGGGTGATCCACAGGTTGTGGAAGGGGGTGGGTGGCCGCTGTCGCCAGGGCATCTACTGCCGGTGGATGGCGACGTTCCGTCACGGCCGGGAGGGGGCTCGAGGTGGATGACGCAAGGTCGTGCCGGTGGTCTCTGGCGTGCCCTCAGGGGTGCTGTATGGGGACGTCACAGGGCCTTGCAAGGGCTTGCGTCGTGCCTTGCGTCGTGCCTTGCGTCGTTGCTTGCGTCATCGGTTGCGTCGTCGAGCGTGCGTCACTGTCCGTTGTCGGTACGGGGTGCGTGATCAGCGTGGATGTAGGGGCCACGGGGAACCGGCTGCACGACCTGGCCGGTGGCGACGGCGGACCGCAGCCACTCGGAGACCGCCTGCCGGCTACGGTCGTGGCCGTCTTTCACGATCGCTTCCCAGATCTCGGTGGCGGTCTTGCCGGCCGGGCCGGCGGTGTAGAGGAACTCCAGCATCCGGCCGCGGATCTCCGCTGAGGTCAGCTCCGTCGCGGCCGGACCGGTCGGGGTGGACCCGGCCTCTTCGGGGTCGGGGGTGGTCTGCTCCCAGCCCGAGACGATCGCGTCGAACGCGGCGCGGTCGGCGTCGGCGGCCAGCCGTTCGGCGCGTAGCTGGGCGGCCAGGCCGTCCATGGCGCCGGTGTCTATCCCGCTGGTGGTGTCGGGGTCGACACCGGGGGGCGCGGGCCGGCGGGTTTCCCTACCGGTGGTGCTGGCGGGGGTCATCTCCGCGGGGGTGTCGGTGGTGAGCCAGGCGAGCCGGTTTGGGGCCCACCGGGTGGCGTAGGTCGGACCCGCGAGCTGGACGGAGGGGGTGTCGAGGGCGGGCCGACGGTCGGAGACGGCCAGCGCGACGCGCTCGATGTCCTGGGGCTTGAGCCGGTAGACCTGCATCGGGGAGGGGCGTCCACCATCGACCGCGAGCCAGCCGTTCCCCGGGTAGGGGGCGTCCTCGGCGGACAGGCCGGCGGAGTTGGCGAACAGTTTGTGGAGTTCCTCGGGCTCACCAGGCTTCATCATGATCTGGATGGCGGACTGCACCCGGGCGTCGATCCCTCCAAGGGCAGACCCGGTGGGTCGCAGGCTGCACCGGATCAGGTTGACACCCTCGGCGCGCAGCTCTTCCTGGATGGTCAGCAGGTCCTCGCCGAGCGTGACCCGGGCCCGCTCCCGGACCCCGTCCCCGGTGATGCTCTTCGACTCGTCCACGATGATTGTGATCTGGGGAAGGGTGGCGGACACCGGCAGCAGGTCGGTGTTGTGGGCGTGGCGCAGGTCCCGGTAGGCGGTCTTGCGGCCCCGGCCGATCGCGATCGCGGCCCGCGTCATCAGTAGCGCCTCCTCCACGGTGGCCGCGGCCCAGTCGACCGCCGGCCGCGGGGCCTGGCGGTGCAGCCAGGGCCGTAGCCATGCCTGCGCCAGCCCGCCGCCGTTGAGGTCGATCACCCAGACGAGCTGGTCGACCATCTCCGACAGGCGGGCGATGAACACGTGCAGCAGGTTCGTTTTCCCGCCGCCTTTCTGCCCGACCACGAGCACGGTGCGCTCACGGGTGTGCACCAGGGCGGGGGCAGAGTCCCGGAGCCGGCCGATCGCGTAGTCGGTGGTGGCGGAGCTGTTCGGGTGCTCGGACGGGTAGGGCAGTGCGGTGGCCAGGGCGTTGAGGGTGCTCACCCGCAGCAGTACCCGGGACCGGCGGGCACCGGCACTGACCTCCACCGTGCAGCCCTCGGGTAGGTCCGCGTCGGAGGCGAGCCGCTCCGCACGGGACGCGATGTCGCGCCAGGTCATGCCCCCGCGGGGCAGTGCCACTTCGACGGTGTAGCCGGTCTCGTGCTCGTGGCCGTCGGGTCCGAAGGTGGTCGGCCAGGTCTGTACGGCGAGGACCCGTACCCCGCGGGCAGCGCACACCTTGGTGAGTCGTTCCTCCCACTCCCCGGCCCGCGCCTGCCGGGCTGTGATGGCCAGCCGCAGGTGCCGCTTCTCCTGCTCCTGGCGTTCGTGGCGGGCCAGCGCCGGGGCCAGGACCCCGGCACCGACCGCACCGGCGGTCAGCATGCCCAGGTGGGTGACGTCCCATGGGGTGGTCGCCAACGCCCGGGTGATCCACGCCCCGGCGCAGGCGAAGCAGCCCGCCCGGTAGCCGATGCTGCCGGCGGACAGGTCCGCACGCCGGCCGCTGATCACCGCACCGGCCGCGCCAGCGGCCCCGCCGATCGCACCCCAGTGGGGGTCCAGGTCGGCGGCGTGCCCGAGTGCGGCGGCCGTGAGCGCGGCACCGGCGGCGTTGATGGTGCCCATGACCGGGCCGTGGTCCCACTCGTCCCGGCCGGGCAGGGCGTCGCGGATACCCATGTCACACGTTCCACTTGTTCTCGTTGGTACGGGGGGCTTCCTGGCGGGCCAGGTCGTGTTCGTGGGCACGGCGGGCACCCGGCTCGATTTCCTGCGCGGCTTGGCCGACCATGCGGCTGACCCGGCTCATCTCCTCGAGCAGCGCGACCACGGTCGGGGCCGCGGGTAGCTCGTCGTGTGTCTTCACGGCCAACGTTGTGAAGATTTTCGCGAAGTTCTCGCACATCTCCGGGAGCTGCTTGAGGTGGCCGAAGAACTCGAACATGGTGTCGGGGTCGTATTTCGCTACCGCGGCCACGGCGTCTTCAAGGTGGGCGGCAGGTGCGAACTGGCTCACGGGTCCTCCGGGAACGGGAGCGGGACGGAACGCAGACGGCGGCTGGTCGTCGGGGTGCGGGACCGGCGCGGACGGTGTGGCCGGTGTCGTGCCGGTGGGGTCTGCGGGCCCGGCTGGCGTGGGGGCCTGCGGGTTGTTGACGGTGTCGGCCACACCGCCGTCGTCCACCGGGGCTGTCTGGACGGGACGGCGGTGGTGAAGCCATCGCCACGCGCTACGCGTTCCCGCGCCGCCGGTGGCCAGGAGCGCGGCCAGGGCCCGGCGGACCCAGCGACGCCGCACCCAGGGGCGTAGCGGATCACCCCGCCATGCCGCCCGGACCGCACCCCGCCCCGATGGGTGGGCACGGAGCGCGCGCCGGGCGTCGGCTATCGCACCCGCAGCGCCGCGTCCGGTACGGCCCAGCGCACGCGCGGTACGCCTGGCCGCACGACGTACCCGTACCGACAGCGGACCGGCGGGACGCGTAGCAGCGGTGCTAGACGTGCCGGGACCGGTCAGCGGTCCTGCGTGGGGTAGCCGTAGTCCCGGCCCGGACCTACCCGGGCGGGCCAGGTGTCCCCGGTGTGATCCGCCCCCTGTGCCCAGCCGCGGCAGGTTCAGGCGGCCCAGACCCGCGACCCGCCGGCCTGACCCGGCCCGGGTAGTCCCGTTTCCGGAGCGGCCCGAAGCCGGCCGGCCCGTCCGGCCTGCGCCACCGGACCGGGTCAGTGACGCCAGCGGCGGCATTCCAAGGGCCAGTGATGACCGGGCCGGCCGGTGTGGCCGGGTGCCCGTACTGCCTGGGGCGATACTGCCGGTTCGGCCTGGACGGCGATCCGGGCGGGTCATCCGGAACGCGGCGGCCCCGATCCCGGCCCCGGCCGCGACCAGCAGCCCGGGTAGTCCTGCCGCGGTGTACAGGCCCGCGCCCGCGGTGGTCGCGGCCTCACCAGCCAGGACCGCCAGCGGGCCGAGCTGTACGTGCCCACCCCGGCCGCGTCCCCCTGATACCACCGGCGGGGCTGAGGGTCGATCAGGTACCGGTACCCAGCCGGGCTCTGACACGTCGGCCGGGGTGGTGTTCCCCGCCGGTTTCGACGGCTGCTGGTTCTCACGGCTGGTACTCACCGGGCACTTCCCGCGGTGGCTGTCTCCCGTTCCCGCGGGGAGGGCACGGGAAGGATCTCGGGATCGGCGGTAGTGGCTGGTGGGACGACGGTCAGCCGTGGTCCGCGGTCCGCGCGTTCGGTCAACAGGCGTCGGGTGCGGGTCAGGCCGATGCCGAGATGCGTCGCGGTGGCGCGCACGGATTGCGCCATGATCGTGTCGTCTCCCAGTGCGTCCAGCGCGTCGTGCAACGCGTCGTCGGTCGGTACGGGTGGGGTGCGACGGGCAGAGCGTGGTACGCGTGACCCTGTGTCGGACCGTGCCGGCCGGTGAGCCGCGGGCGTGCCAAGGGGTGGTTCGGACGCTGGTCCGGACTGGTTCGGATCGGCCTGTTTGCTCAGGTCAGGCCGTGAACTCTGGTCCACAGACGGCGGGTCCGCGGTGTTCGTATGCACCACAGCCGTGCCAGCCGTGGCCGCACCGGGGACGGCCATGGGTGCGCTGTCACCGGGGATGTGTACGGACCGGTGAGCGCCGATCTCGACCAGGCAGACCGAGGCGACGACAATCAGTCCGTCCACCGAGAACGGGATCAGGTGCGCCGACGCTGGTGACTCGCCGAACCGTTCGCACACCGCGACGGTGTGCCAGTAGGAGACCCACCCGGCGATGCCCGCGATGGCGGTGGTGGCCGCGCGCCGTGGCCATGCCAGGCGCGGGCGGACCACGGGTACCCGCGCGACCAGCTCGATGGTCAACAACAGGGCCAGCGGGGACCAGGCGCCGATCGCACGCGCGACCAGTGTGGGCTGTGCGTGGAGGACGTTGGCGACCACGGATGCGGCCATGCCCAGGATGAGCACGCCACGGACGGCTGTGCGCAGACGGCCGGTCATGACGTGACCGTCCAGAACCGGTCCGGGTGCCGCCAGAAGAGCAGGTCCACCCCGACCGGCAGGTGTTCGAGCAACCGGCGTGCCTGTACCTCGCTTACATGCTCCGGGGCCAGCGCGATCAGGATCTCGCCGGTCTGGCGGGAGACCACACCGTGGATTACCGGCAGGGTGTAGCCGGCGGTCATAGCCGCCAGCTCGTCTGTGGCCACGACCCGGACGAGTGTGCCGTCGGCGGTGAACTCCGCGATCTGCGTGACGCTCATCGGGTCACCTCGTCGGCCACAGCACGCAGACGTTCCGCCAGCTTCTCCGGCCGGCCCGCCTCCAGATCTTTCCTCAGCAGAAAAATCTGGAGTTTCAGCCAGGCGTACCACTGGTCAAGGTCGCGGAGGTAGTCGAGGGCGGCGGTGCAGTCCGCGCTCGTCCAGGCCCATGCGGTCAGCCGGTCCAGCTCCCCGACGGTGAACGCCTCGAGGAACGCATGTGCCAACTCACGATGGCGGCCGTCCGGCACGGTCTCGCGCCGAGCAGGCGGGGGTACCTCATACGTGTCGTCGTCCGGGGGGACGCACTCCGGGTGCGAAAACCCGATGCCGTCATCGGCGCCAGGGCCGGACACCGGGTCGTCACAGAACCGGCACGGATGCGCGACGGCCGGCTGGTCGAGCGTGGCCTCCCGGACCACGGCCAGCGCCGCGTCCTCCCGGCTGTACCAGCACTGTCCCAGCGCCCCGGTCGGGTGCACCCGGCCCGCCCAGCTGTAGCGGGTGACGCGCCAGATCCTGCCGACCTCCACCCCGCCTGCGACGACCAGGTACTCGGTCGATCCACACGAAGCCGTCGTCTGAAGCTCGAATCCGCTCATGCCACAGCCGCCAGCGTCCCGGGAACAGCGGATGGTCGGGTCGGACGGTAGGTGGCGGTGTCCGGGTCGGCGGTAAACCCCGCGGCGACCCTGGCGAGGTCACGGCGGGCCGTGGCAAGCCGACGGGCCGTCCACGTGCTCTCACCGTCAGACGCCACGGCAATCTCCGCGTCCACCACCGCCAACTCTGCGGCGATCAACGGAGTCTCAGCAAGGATCGCGGCGAGGTCCGCAGCGGACGGCTCCCCGTCCCCGCCGGGTGCGTCGTCGGCCGCAGGTGAGTCGGTCTGGGTGAACGCGGCGCGAGCCGGAGGCATCTCGTCACCGGTGAAGTGGTCCCACACCCGGACCCGCACTCCGTCGATGTCCAGGCTGATGTGCAGGCCGAACGCGTCCGGGAAGTCGTACGTGACGAGCAGCGGCAGACCCAGCGCATCGGCCGCGGCCCGAAGAGCGGCCAGGCGAACCGGCACCGTGTCAGGCCCGTCCTTCGTGACACCCCCGGGCCCGGACACTGCGGCCTGTAGGTCCGCTGACGAACCGTAGTCGGTGGTGGAGATGGCGACCCGGGCGCCTGTGGGATCGACCGCGGGGCCGATCCGGGTGAGCAACTCAATACCCGCACGGAGCGCATCAACCTGACGCGCAGACGACCCGCCAGCGGCGGGTACCGGATCAGGCTCAGGCAAGGCATGCTGAAACACGGTCAGACCTCCCGAAAGGTCGGATCTAGGCCACGCCGGTGCGCAAACACCGGCCAAGGGCCGAATCTCAGGCCCTCAGCCGGTGTTCCAGCACCGACTGGGGGCCGCTTCCGTTGCCGTTCGTGGATAGTCTGTATGTCTGCATGCAAACCTGTCAACCCATCGGCCGCAGGACATGCTGACATGTAGATGGGCGGACTACTTTGGAACCCATGACCGGTGAACCCACCGACGCGCGACCGCTATCAGTCCGCATCGCCGATAGCCTTCGCGGTCGCATCGAGTCCGGCGACCTCGCGCAAGGTGATCAAATCCCAACTCTGGATGCCTTGGCGGCCGAGTTCGGTTGCAGCCTCGCCGCAGTCCGACCCGCGTTGGATCTGCTGCGGCAACAAGGACTGATCATTACGAAACACGGGCGCGGTTCCTTCGTACGCGACGCGTCCACTGAGCGACGGCGGATCACGCGGGGACGTATGGTCATGCGCGACCCCGCGCGGGGTTACGTCTTTCCGGCAGCAGGGCGGCCAGACGAGCCTTGGCAGACCCACGGCCAGCCTCAGGCCGCAGCCGCCACCGCACCTACACCGATTGCCGCAATCCTGAACGTGCCGGCTGGCGCCAAGGTGGTTCGTCGGCGGCGGGTGACCTCGCCGGCCGCGGAGGCTCCTTTCCAGTTGGTCGACACCTGGATTCACCCCGATGGCATTGTGGACGCACCACAGGCTGGTGAGCCGGACACCGGACCAGGTGGTTATCTGGATCGCCTAGAGGAAGTTGGACACGGTCCGATTACGTGGCACGAAGTCTTCCGCGTACGGCAACCGTCGCGGGAAGAAGCACGGCTACTGGAGATCGCGCCCACACTTCCGGTGGTCGAACTGTCTCGAGTCGGGTCATCCGCCAAAACCGGCAAGCCGATCGAGGTCACAGTCTGCGTCATCCCGAGTGATCGGGTTGAGTTCGAGACCGAACTCCAGCGCGACAAGTCAGCAAGATGGCCAACCACACCCGTCATTCGCTCGACGTAGGCCAGGTGGACAACGGCATCCGCTTCGGTCTTGAAATCTTGACCGGGCCTGTGCCAACTTTCCGTACTTGGTCAAGGGCGGCCCTTCGGGCCGCGCAGACAACGCGAAACGGCCGGTACCTCTCGCAGGCACCGGCCGCTCGTGTGATAGAGCCGCCACGGCGTTCGCCGCGACGGCTTGGATATAGAGGATCATCGACTGCCACGCGTGCCCAATCACGTGCCCGATCTACCAGACACCCACGGTCAGACGTGGTCCCGCCGTGATCCTCGCGAGTCCCCCAAACGCCTACGCAGCAGGACGAACGCCTTACCACGAAGGGTCTTCCAAGCTGGCCATGCCGGTTCGATCCCGGTCACCCGCTCCGCCGCTCCCTCCCTGGCCAGGGCGTTGCTCGGGGCAGGGAGGGAGCAGACCCAGCTGATCAACATTGGGCGGCGGGCCATCCACGGGCCGCTAGGCGGGCACGAGAGCCCCCCGCGGCGCCGTCGTCGGGGCGACTCCGGACGTGTGTCGCCCTCCCCTACTATCGTTCCCGACCCGCAACAGGGGTCCAGCAAGTCGCCGGGACTCTGCCCGGCGAGCGGACCATCGCGGCGGCGGCGACGGGACACAGCGCCCCGTGACGTTTGTTCTCCCGGCCCTCGCCGTGCTGCCGCATCCGCCGGTCGGACAGCCGCAGGCCAGCGACGAAGTGGCACCTACGATATTCGAGCACCCAGATCTCTAGGTCAGCCGGGTCGGCGGGGCGCCACCTCGGCCGATGAGTGACGATCGTGTTGGCGGCGGCATGACGCAGTTCGGTCCGCTTGAAGCGGCGTTCGTCCAGGACCCGGGTGATGACGCGGTAGGTCATCGCGGAGCCGAGGTGGCGGACGAGGCGGGCCCAGACCGACAGCGCCCGTTCCAGGCCGGTGCTGGTGACGAGCGCTGCGGCAACCTGGCGAGACCCCGCGGTGCTGTTCGCTTCACCAATCGTGGTGAACACGTCCTCGGCGAGCCTGAATTCGGACAGCTCCCACTGAGCGCCCCGGCGTGCCCGGAAACGGACAATGTCGGCGCGTCCGTCGAAGCCGGGCTTGTCGTCGGGGTCTCCAGGTCCGGACGGTCGGCAATCTCGGACGACAGGAACCCTCCCAGCCCCGGCAGGGTGGCAGCGAGGAAACCCGGGGGCACCCGGACGGGACTCCGCCGGATGCCTCGCCCGGTCGCGGTGACCAGCCATGACCCCCACCTACCCATGGTCTGTCGCGGGTCGGCCCCATGGTCTGTCGCGGGTCGGCGGTCGTCATCCGGGAGCCAGCACGTCGCGGAGATACCGAGGGAAAGCCCCAAGACCGAATTGGTACGGCTCGTCGCCTCGGCCCAGTTCGATCACGCTGGCTCCCTGCGTGAGCGCGGCGGCGGCTGCCTCGGCAAGAAGCTGCTGGCTCGGGCAACAACCAGCGAAGTCCGGGTCAAAGGTGCTCATGTAGAGCAGGTCGGCGGGGCCAAGCCGGAAGTACAGGGCTTGTGCGATGGGGCGGTTCAGGTGCCGGAGCTGGGCCAGCAGGCAGCGCCCGGTCTGGGCGAGCCCGCTCGCGCCGTCGGCCGACAGTGTCTCCCAGGCCGGCATCCGGGCGGTGCCCTCGGCGAGCGTCACGCACGTCGTAAGGTCAGTCACCGGCTGGCCGAAACGGGCTGTAGTCGAAGCGGCCGAAGTAGTCTGGCAGCAGCGTGATGATCTGTTCCTGGCCTGAGAACGCCAGCTCCCGCGCGCGGATCTTGTCTTCCCAACGGGCCGGAGTGGTCCAGATGCGCTGGTCGGAACGCCACTTGGTGGACGTGGACGAACAACAACTCGTCGTCCTCGTGGAACACCAGCCAGCGGTGCTTCTCGTATCCCGGATAGTGGGGGCGAGCGGTCCCACGTCCACCCCCTCCTCCAGAGAGAAGGCCGGGGTCGAGGGGCGGAGTCCCCGTGTCCTGGGCTCGAACCGTGCGACGTTCAGGAAGTATAGAACATTAGCGATGGCGATCATTCCTCCCTGGCGACACTCCTGGTGATGTGTTTTCGTCAGGGTCGGCTGACTCCAGCGGGCCAGATGATGCGGACCAGATGGCCCTGGCAGCGGGCGTACTCGACGACATCGGCTGTTCCGCCGGGTCCCCTGCCAGGCTGCCCGTCCCAGACGGCGATGAGCTGGTCCGATTGATCTACAAGTATGCGACTCGCGTGCATGTGCGCTTGGGAATCGGACTCCCGATAGGACAGCCGATGAACTTTTTCCGCCTGACTGTACAAGTGATCGTAGATTGGATGATGCTCCTCGGGTAGACTGTCACGGTAGGTCTGCGCGGGGACTAAAATGATCAGTTGTCCTCCAAGATCTAGGACGGCTTCAGCGAATAGGGTGTCCGCTCCGTCCGCAAGGCAGCTGATTCCAATGAGGTCGGAATGGCCCAGCTGAGCGAGGAAACTGCGAATCTCCCGGTCTACATGTGTTTCTATCTCCGGAGTTAATCCGCGGTGGCCCGTAATGCCAACACGAGTCATCTTTTACCTCTCAGATATCGAGCGGATCCAGCTCGCGGAGCCGGGCATCGAGCTGTCGAACTGACGCAATCTGTGGTGATGTGGGCAACGCCTGACGGGTCTTCCAGGCTGCGCGTATAACTCGCTGGGAAGTCTTGGTTGATGCGGCTTCGATGGCGGCAAGGGCCTTCGTGGCGCTCTCGTCGTATTCTCGCCGCATCGCGTGTGCATCGGCATGCGCCAGTAGATTGAGGGCGTGCTGCGCGCTGTGAACTTGTGCTCTCGTGGCCAAGGGTGCGGAGTTCAACGCTGTCGTGGGGTCACGGAGATCGACTGCGGCCGCGAGTCGGTAGCCTGCCAGTTTCTCGTCACTGAACCGCATGATCCAGGGCCAGGGAGGAATGTCGTCCCGGCTAATCTGAGCTGTGGCTTCTTGGGCCATGTCGAGGTATCGCCAAGTTTGAGTCTTCTGCTGTGCGACTGCATGGGTCGTGGCAGCTGTCGAGTACAACCAGGCTTTAATGGTCGCATTGGAGTGGAGCCGTAGGGATTCCTGGGCCTGGTCTATAAGGTCCAGTGCACGTTGAGGATTCCCGGATTTAGCGGTGAAGACAGCAGTGCTGCCAAGCATGTAGGCCGGCAGAGTCGGGTGCTGGGACTGCCGGGCCATTCGGACCGCAGCATGGTAATAGCGTTGAGCTGAGCCGATCTCCCATATGTCCCACGCGAGCCATGCGAGGAATCCGAACCCCTCACTTAGGGCCTCGGCGGCGAGCCTTTTTGCTGCTGGGTCACAGGCGCTTTTCTCCACCGCACTAAGGAGACGTAGGTGTTCGACCACGATTCCGGCAAGGTCACGGGCAGGTATTACACCTTCACGACGACGTTGCGAAGTGACCACCGAACGCAACACCGATATCTTCGAAATCGGATCGGTATCGAATGTGGACAGATACGACTCAAGGTGTGTGAGGGTGGTGAGCGCCGCCGCCCCTTGGGTGAGTAGCTCTCTACGTAGCATGGCTGACCACTCGTCCAGGAGATCCAGGTCAGCAGGGAGGTTCCCTGCTGGTGTGGTCGTCGAACGTAGCTCCCGATTCGCATGATCCCCAACTCCCCGAGTCGCCGAGGGGTCGGTGCCGGGCGGGCTGAGGGCCACCGGGGGGATAATCACATCCGTAGGCCGGCTGTGTGTGCGACGCGGGCGGCGAAAGCCCAACGCGGTATCGGTATCCGTCCGCAGGATGGTGCGGAGTGCGGCTCGGTAGTCCACCTGCGGCCAGCGGATAGCACCTCGTTCCAGCTTTCCGATGTAGTGATCGTCTATCGCGGTTGTGCGGCCAGTGGCGCGGAACACCGCTTCGTTGACGAGGTCCGCCAGCTCGACGCGAGACAGCGGCTGGCCGGGTGCGTGCGGTGATTCAATGCGTTCCCGCGCGCCTCGTAGCTGGTGGTTCGGCTCGGTCACGGCCCCTGCTTTCCCGCGGTGCGCATGGGCTGATCGTCTCATGTAGCGGTTGGTCTCCTCATTCTCGGCGCGCTGGTCGTACCGGTCGGGGCGACTATCCCGGCTATCTGCCCCCCTATCGGCCCCTCAACGCTCCCCTCTAACTGTCCTGGATCAGACATGCAGAGTCACGACACGATGCGGTGGCGGCTCCGGCCGGGCTGACATTAGGTCCCCGGCTGCCGCCGCAGCTCGGTGGGCGCGGCATACCTCGGATCCGATGGCCGGGGTCACGCCTGCCGGACGGCTCCGGGCGGAGCTAGGTCGTATCGGGCCACACACCCTGTCCGCTGCTCTGCCCCGGGGCTGTCGCTCCACATTCGTGATCACGGGAGGCTGGATGTCTGGCGGCAATGGGGAGCCGCTGGGCCGGATGATGCCGCTGGCATCGCCGTCCCTCCGCGGCCCTCCTCGGGCAGTGGTGCATCATCGCCGGGTCACTAAGGTGCCGGCGGACACACCGATGGAAAGGAACAGCACTATGAAGAGGATTGCAGCGATGGCTTGGCGGACGCTACGTGGTTCGGTGCAGTGGCGTGTGCTCTGGCTGTGGCATGCAACCTTCATGGTCGGTGTGAGCGGAATCGTGAAGGATGACGAGGGCCGCGTTTTGCTCCTTCGGCATCGCCTGTGGCCAGAGCATCGGCAGTGGGGGCTCCCGACCGGGTACGCAAAGCGGTCGGAGACTTTCGAGGACACGGTTTCCCGGGAGGTTCTGGAGGAAACAGGGCTCACGGTCCGTGTCCGCGACCTGGTCAATCTGGAAAGCGGGTATCGCCTGCGAGTCGAGGTTGCCTACACGGCAGACCTCATCGGAGGAGATATCAACCTCGATTCGTTCGAAGTCCTGGAGGCACAGTGGTTCGCAACGGACCGCCTTCCGGAAGGCCTGCTGGAGTCACACCGAACCCTGATACAGAAAACACGCTGAGCTGGCCGATCCAGAAGTCGTTGACGCCGACATTCCTAGGCCCGAACGAACATGTTTCGGGTGACTCGGAAGACCGTGCCGAGGCGATGCAGCGGCTTGCATTCGTCAGGGCATCCGCGACCTTCACCGGTCACCATCCAAACCTTCACTTCTCGCTCCTGCATTGGGTTGTGGATGGCTGGCATGACCTTCTGTTACGGGAGATTTTCTACGCCGGTTTAGTGATTCTCTCTCGGCGCCTCACGAGCTTCGGTCTACTCGACGCCCTGCCGGTCGACCGGGTATGGGTTGGAATTCTTTCCAGCGACGCTTCTTCTTTCGGCGGCTTCCACTATCCCCGGCAGGGGTACCGGCACGTTCAGTTGGGCGCAGCGGTGACCAGCTACGGCCACCTGGCTGCATCTGGCCAGGAGCATACGACACTAACAGCGCTCGACTTGTTGCGGACGTATGCGCACGACTGTTTGCACTACGGCAGCTTCCGTGTGTATACGCTGCACAACGACGCACTGACCCGCGTTCGTTACGGCCTGAACCGGCGGGGCCTGAACGGATCACCCTACTCGCCCCGTGACCGGCCGGGCTCGCGGACGACTCGCAATCTTGGAATCGTGACGGAAGGCGCTGTTGACCGTGAGGCCCGCGTCATCGTCCGTCAAGTCGCGGCGATGTACAAGCTGAATGCCTGGCGCACCGCGTTCGATGGCCTGGTATTCCGCGACGCTACGGGCCAGCTCTCGGACACCGACCGGGCCAGCCTTGCAGCACTGACGGAGCCTGTCGGTGTCGCAAATCAAGGCAGATACTTGGCCGCTATGGCTTCCTACGAACGAGTGGTGAACGCTCGCTACCAAGCTTTCCTAGACGAAATTGGCGGCAGCGATCAGGAAGAGCTACACGCTGCGATCATCCGAGGAACTCTAAGCGGCGATCAGTCGGAAGTGCATGCCTGGCTGGAGGACCGTCATGGTCCGAACGCCTTCGATCAGCTGTTTCGCGCCAATACGGACTGAAACGTAGTGCCGGAAATTACGATGTGCGCGTCAGGGGGTCCGGTGACTGTCGACCATTTCCGAGATGACCCATTCGGAGACGACGAGGGAGAGGGTGAGAAGTGGTGGTGGGATGATGACGACGGGTACGAGTACAGGCTTGATGCGGATGGTGAAAGTGCGGGAGGTGGTCATTCCGTCGGGAGCGCTGGCACTGGTGGTGCCGGGGGTTCAGGTGGTGGCGCCGTTCGTCGACGCTCGGGTGCTGGCGGAGTACGCACGGGAACGGAGCATTCTGCCTCCGGGCTACCGGGTGCTGCCGGTCGTGGGGCTAGGGCGGATCGCGATCCTGTGATCTCGGTGCAGCGGTCGGGGGCGGGCTCATGACGGCGGTCGTGGCGGCGGGTACGGCGGATCTGGTGCCGGCCGGGGTGAGTTTCTCCGGGTATCCGGTGTGGCTACGTGAGGACGGTGCCGTGTCGGTGGTGGAGGTGTGGGAGGTGCTGTTCCCGGGCTGGATCGTGGCGGGGGAATCCTCCCCGGCCTGACCCGATTCGATGGGACTGCCTCAGCTTTGGTGAGACAGGACACTCGCGACCGCCATCGGGCCCACCATGATCGCGACTCCGTGACCCGCAATGCGACAACGATGATTGTCGGAAAAGATCGCCGTGCAGGTACGATGCCCAGCACGGATAGCCTTTCAAGCTGGCCATGCCGGTTCGATCCCGGTCACCCGCTCCACGTATCCGGCGCGCTGCCGTCAGGCCGACGGCACGAGAGTCGTCAGGCAGAACGGGTGACCCGCCGGGTCGAGGAGCACACGCCACCGGTCCGGGGATGGTTGCTCGTCGGCAGGCCGTGCGCCGAGGGCAATCGCCTGAGCCTGCGCCGCTTCAAGATCCTCGACTGCGAACTCCATGTGCGCCTGCTGCGGGGTAGCGCCCGTGGGCCACGTCGGGGGCCGATGGTCCGGGACCCGTTGCGCTGTGATCCAGACAGTCGGGCCCTTGACCGCGACGAAGTCCTCACTGCTGAAAGCGATCGCGCCACCGGTCAGCTCTGCGTAGAACCGAGCCAACGCATGAGGCTCGGAGCAGTCGAACGAGATCGCCGCCAGGCGTGCAACACCAACCACCGCTTGCGCTCCCCACCAATTGATCATCAGCAGCTGGCCGGCACTGCTTGCAGCCGCTGACACATCCCGTATGACAGGCGTACCAACGATAACGTCAGCAACGTCAGCTGCTGACAGGCAACGCCCAAGGCGGATGGCGGATGGCGGATGGCCCGGATGGCCAGCCCCCGATGGCCCCGGCCGGAGGCGAGACGTTCCGGAGGGCTTCGCTCGGCGGTGCCGGTAACGTCTGGGTGTGAACGCCACCCTCGTCGCCCAGGGCCTGGCTGCCGGATACGGCGGGCGAGCGCTGTTCAGCCAGGTCGATCTGGTGCTCGGCCCAGGCGATGTGATCGGAGTGGTCGGGGCGAACGGCGCGGGCAAGTCCACCCTGCTGCGCATGCTCGCGGGCTTGGCCAGCCCCGAGCACGGCACGGTGGTACGCACCCCGTCGACGGCCTCGGTCGGCTACCTCGCGCAGGAGCCCGATCGCCGTCCCCGCGAGACCGTGCATGGCTTCCTCGCCCGGCGCGCTGACGTGACCGACGCCCGGCGCCGGTTGGATGACGCGGTCGCGGCCCTGTCCCGTCAGGAGCCCGGTTCGGACGACGCCTACTCGACAGCGCTGGACCGCTGGCTCGCGCTGGGGGCCGCCGACTTCGACGAACGCGCGGCGGTGGTGGCGGCCGACATCGGGCTCACGATCGACCTGAACGTGCCGATGACGGCGTTGTCCGGGGGCCAGGCGGCCCGCGCGGGGCTCGCCGCTCTGCTGCTCAGCAGATTTGACGTCTTCCTGCTCGACGAACCGACCAACGACCTCGACCTCGACGGGCTGGCCCGGCTGGAGACGTTCGTCACGGGGCTACGGGCCGCGGTGGCGGTCGTCAGCCATGATCGGGAATTTCTCGCCCGTACCGTCACCGCGGTGCTGGAGCTGGATCTCGCCCAGCAACAGGTCAGCTTCTTCGGCGGCGGCTACCAGGCCTACCTCGACGAACGGGAGGTGGCCCGGCGGCACGCCCGGGAGGCCTATGAGCAGTACGCCGACCGCCGCGGCGCGCTGACCGAACGCGCCCAGACCCAACGGACCTGGATGGACAAGGGCGTGCGAAACGCCCGCCGCAAGTCCACCGACAACGACAAGATCGGGCGAAACCTGCGCGCTGAGACGTCGGAGAAGCAGGCCGCCAAGGTCCGGCAGACCGAACGCCTGATCGAACGCATGGAAGTCGTCCCTGAACCGCGCAAGGAATGGGAGCTGCGGCTGCGGATCGCGGCGGCCCCGCGCTCCGGTGCCGTGGTCGCCGTGCTGACCGACGCGGTCCTACGTCGCGGCAGCTTCACCCTGGGACCGGTGACCGCGCGGCTGGACTGGGGCGACCGGGTGGCCATCACCGGGCCCAACGGAGCCGGGAAGTCGACGCTGCTGGCAGCGATCCTCGGTCACCTGCCGGTCGACGCTGGCCGGGCGTCGCTCGGTTCCGGGGTGCTGGTCGGCGAGGTCGACCAGGCTCGAGCGCTGTTCACCGTCGACGCCCCGGTTCTCGACGTCCTCGCCCGGTTGTTGCCCGAGCTGGTCACCGCCGACCTGCGGACTCTGCTGGCCAAGTTCGGCCTGCGAGCGGATCATATGAAACGGGCGGCCACGACCCTGTCACCCGGCGAACGCACCCGCGCGGCGCTCGCGCTGCTGCAGGCACGCGGGGTCAATCTGTTGGTGCTGGACGAGCCGACGAACCATCTCGACCTCCCCGCGATCGAGCAGCTGGAAGCGGCCTTGGCCGACTACACCGGCACCCTGCTCCTGGTGACCCACGACCGCCGCATGCTCGAGGTGGTCCACACCACGCGTCAGTGGCAGGTCACGGCTGGTCAGGTCATCGAGGGGAGCTGAAGGCGCCGGCCCTGAAAACGCCGGCCGTCGCGGCCCCGGGTCCGCGATCCGTCAGGCACCATCGGATTTACCATGACGCTCGCCGACCAGCTGCCCGCAACTCCGGAGCCCGACGATATCTTCGACGCGTTCACCGCGTGGGCGCAGGGCCAGGGGCTCGCCCTGTACCCCGCGCAGTCCGAGGCGCTCATCGAGGTGGTCTCCGGTTCCAACGTCATCCTGACCACCCCGACCGGGTCCGGCAAGAGCCTCGTGGCCACCGGCGCCCATTTCACCGCGATGGCCCGCAAACAGCGCAGCTTCTACACCGCGCCCATCAAAGCGCTGGTGTCGGAAAAGTTCTTCGCGCTGTGCGCCACGCTCGGGACGGAACGCGTCGGGATGATGACCGGGGACGCCGCTGTCAACGAGGACGCTCCCGTCATCTGCTGCACCGCCGAGATCCTGGCCAACATCGCCCTGCGGGACGGTGCCGACGCCGACGTCGGCCAGGTCGTGATGGACGAGTTCCACTTCTACGCCGACCCCGACCGGGGCTGGGCATGGCAGGTGCCGCTGCTGGAGCTGCCCCGCACGCAGTTCATCCTCATGTCGGCGACCCTGGGTGACGTAAGCCGGTTCGAAACGGACCTCACCCGCCGGACCGGCCGTCCCACCGCGGTCGTCCGCTCCGCCGTGCGCCCGGTGCCACTGTTCCACCACTACGTGACCACCCCGCTGCACGAGACGCTCGAAGAGCTTCTGAACACCCACCAGGCGCCTGTCTACGTCGTTCACTTCACCCAGGCGTCGGCGCTGGAACGGGCGCAGTCACTCATGAGCATCAACGTGTGCACCCGGGCGGAGAAGGACGCCATCGCCGAGATGATCGGCGGGTTCCGGTTCACCGCGGGGTTCGGCAAGACCCTGTCCCGCCTGGTCCGCCACGGCATCGGTGTCCACCACGCCGGCATGCTCCCCAAGTACCGGCGGCTGGTGGAGCTGCTCGCCCAGGCCGGGCTACTGAAGATCATATGTGGTACCGACACGCTCGGCGTGGGGATCAACGTACCGATCCGCACGGTCGTGTTCACCGCGCTGTCCAAGTACGACGGAACCCGGACCCGCCACCTGAGCGCCCGGGAGTTCCACCAGATCGCCGGCCGGGCCGGCCGGGCCGGTTATGACACGGTCGGCACCGTCGTGGTGCAGGCGCCCGAGCACACAGTGGAGAACGAACGCGCCCTGGCCAAGGCCGGCGACGACCCGAAGAAACGGCGAAAGATCGTCCGTAAGAAGCCGCCGGAGGGGTTCGTCTCCTGGGGCGTACCGACGTTCGAACGGCTCGTGGCCGCCGAGCCCGAGCCCCTGACGTCGAGTTTCACCGTCAGCCACTCGATGCTGCTCAACGTCATCAACCGTCCTGGCGACGCCTTCGCCGGCATGCGGCACCTGCTCACCGACAACCACGAGCAGCGTCCGGCGCAACGCCACCACATCCGCCGGGCCATCGCCATCTACCGGGCGTTGCTCGCCGCTGGCATCGTCGAGAAACTCGCCATCCCGGACGAGACGGGACGCACTGTGCAGATCACCGTCGACCTGCAACTCGACTTCGCTCTCAATCAGCCCTTGTCGCCCTTTGCGCTCGCCTCGCTCGAGCTGCTCGACCGGGGCTCGCCGAGCTATCCGCTGGATGTTCTATCGATCATCGAGGCCACGCTGGACAATCCACGCCAGGTCCTTTCCGCGCAACAGTTCAAGGCCCGCGGTGAAGCCGTCGCCCAGATGAAGGCGGACGGCGTCGAGTACGAGCGTCGCCTTGAGCTGCTCGACGCCGTCACCTACCCCAAGCCGCTGGACGAGTTCCTCGGTGCCGCGTTCGCGATATACCGGCGTGGCCATCCCTGGGTTGACGATCACGAGCTCGCGCCCAAATCGGTGGCCCGGGACATGTACGAGCGAGCCATGACCTTCGTCGAGTACATCGGCTTCTACGGCTTGGCCCGCTCCGAGGGGCTGCTCCTGCGCTACCTGGCCGACGCCTTCAAGGCCCTGCGGCAGACGGTGCCCGAGGACGCCCGGACCGAGGAGCTCACCGATCTGACCGAATGGCTGGGCGAGCTGGTCCGGCAGGTCGACTCGAGCCTGTTCGACGAGTGGGAGCAGCTGCGCAACCCGACGCCGGACGCGCCTTCGGCGCGGATCGACGAACGGCCACCCGCGGTGACGACCAACATCCGCGCGTTCCGGGTCCTCGTCCGCAACGCGCTGTTCCGCCGGGTGGAGCTGGCCGCGCTGCGCCGCTACGACGATCTCGGCGCGCTCGACGCCGACGCGGGCTGGGACCGTGACCGGTGGGCACAGGCCCTCCAGCCGTACTTCGACCTGCACGGCGAGATCGGCACCGGACCCGACGCCCGCGGACCGGGACTCCTCATCATCAACACCGAGCCGGGACGCTGGACGCTTCGGCAGATCTTCGACGATCCGGCCGGCGACCACGACTGGGGCATCAGCGCCGAGGTGGACCTTGCCGCCTCGGACGAAGCCGGCGCCGCCGTGCTGCACGTCACCGCCGTCGATCAGCTGTAGGGCGGGCGGATGACCGCGACCGGGCAGAGCGCGTAGCGGACACACTGATCGCTCACGGAGCCGAGGAGAAGCTCAGCGAAGCCCCCGTGCCCGCGGGCGCCCGTCACCAGCAGCTGCGAGGTCGTGGACTCCAGCAGCAGGGCACGGGCGGCCGAGTCGACGACCACCTCGCTGCTGACGCACAGCCGTGGTGAAACGTCCCGCAGCCCCTTGGCGAGCGCATCGTCGAGCACATCGTTTGCCTGATCGACAAGAGCTCGGCCGGACGAGGCGAGAAACTCCGGATAGGGCGTGGACGCCACCTCCAGCGCGTGTATCACCCGTAGCGGTACATCACGGTATGTCGCCGCACGGGCCGCCCACGCCAGCGCGGCCAGCGACGATGGCGAACCGTCCACACCGACAGCCACCGGCCGGCGGTCGCCGGGCACACCGAAGCCCCGCCCCCGCACGACGACGGCCGGAACCGCGCCGTGCTGGACGACCGCCTGGCCCACCGACCCGCGGGGAGAGCAATGGAGCAGGCCATGATCGCACGAGCCCACGACCAGCATCGGCGCGTGCTTCGACGCCGCCAGCAAGGCGATCACCGCGGGCTCGTGGACCACCCGCCGGACTACCGCGGGAGGTGGCTGGCAGGCCGGGAGCCGAGCAACCGCCGAGTCGAGAACCGCAGCCGCCGTCGCGGTCAACCCATCACGATCAGTAACGTACGCTTGCCGGTGAACGGTCCTGGGCTGGCCGTCCGCGGTCCATGCCAGCACGGCGGTCACAGAGCGCCGATGCATGGCCGCGGTATGCCAGGCCCATCGCAGTGCCTCGACAGAACCCGGCGAGCCGTCCACCCCGGCAACGATCCCTGGCCGCGCGAAGATACTACCGTCTGTCATTGCCGTCCTCCCCACACCGCTCTGGGCGCCGCTCGCTTTGATCATTACGCTGAGGGCGCCCGGGTGCGGGGAGCATCCGGACACAGTGGCGCAGACGTCTGCTGGAAACGCCTGCCTCGGCTGCCCGGCACGGCTGCCCGGCACGGCTGTCTGGCGGCGGATGCCTGGCACGGCCACGCGGAAGCACCGGCGGGGCACTGGTCACAATCGCGGCGTCAGGCTCCGGCGGGGGCCCCTGCCCGGAGAGGAGGGTGGTCGCGTTACCCGGACGCGCTCGAGGTGGACGCGCGCAGCATCGCCCGGACCCGCATGAGCGCGAAACCAAGAAGATTGCGTCCCGGCCAGGCTGACGGAGCCTGCGCACGGGCGTCGTCAGCGGCCAAGCCGATCCCCCACACCCGGTCCAGCGGACTCGCCTCCACCAGTACCCGCTCGCCGGTACCGAGCAGATAATTACGCAACGGCGGATGCTGGTCGAACTTCGCGGCGTTGCCCTGGACCACGATGTCGAAGGAGCACTCGCTCCACACCGCCTCATCGAAACCGCGGACCTGCCGGCCGTGCTTTTTCGCGGCTGCCGGATCAGCTGCGGCGAGAACCGCCCGTGCCGCGGCCATGTCGCCGAACAGCCGGGCCTTGCGCTCCATCATGAAATGCTCAGCCGTCGGATAACGCAGACCGTCCACAGTGAACGCGGAGGGCCACCATTGGCTCAGGCAGCCCACGCCGACGCCACGGCCGCTGCCCCGCGGTGGATGGTGCCCCCAGAAAAACAGGAGATCCAGCGCGTACCCGGCCTGTTCCAGCAGGACCAGATCCTCGACCTGGGAGGCGTTCGCCGGCGTGGTCACGGCCTGATGGTCGCACGAGTCGCCTCTCCTTCAACGGCATTCCCACCAGTCGGACCACCCCTGCCCTCAACCGGCCGGGACGGTGCTTCAGCTGGCCGGGGCCGCGTTTCAGCCGGCCGGGACGGTGACCGCCGATCGCGTTGAACCGACGAACGCCGCGCGGGACGCCCGGCGCAACGTTGCGGTACCGGCGGTAGGAAGAGGGCTACGATCTGCAAGTCGCATGACAACTGCATCGGTGAGACCTTTGTCAGAAGGACCCTTGCCCGTATGGAAAATCTTTGCTATATGGTCCTTGTTACGGACCTGTCATCGTGCGCATGTGTCATTGACCCAGTCGGCGAGCCGCCCTCTCAGGCTGATCTCCCCCGGGTTCCGCGAGACACGATCAGCAAGATCACGGATGTCCCCGTCCGGTGCGAGATCACGTACGACCAGAGCCGCCAAGCGGGCCGTCTGCGCGCTCGCACGGATGTCGGCGGACCGCGCGTCGATCTGAGCACAGACCGCGCTGGTACCAGCCAGCCTCGTCTCCTGCGACACCGAGCCACAACCGACGAGCCCGACAAGCCCGACAAGCCCGGTGGCGACCGCCACCGTCGCCACCGGCCGCAGCATCGGTAAGAGCCTGTCGCGAGCCACGGGCAGCCCCCTCTCCGGGTGTTCCGCGCGCCGCCTGCATCCGCCCGCGGTATCCCGGTGACGGTATCCGCCCGCAACGCCGCATCCAACGCGACCGCGCCGATTCACAACAGTCCGGTTGAGGACACCGCCTCGGCCGAGGGCGGCACGAGCCGGCTAACGTCGGGTGGTGCGAGTAGCGACGTGGAATATCAACTCGGCGAAGGCGCGGCAGGCGCGTCTGATCGAATGGTTGGACCGGGTCCAGCCGGACGTGGTCTGCCTACAGGAGACCAAGCTTTCCGACGACGCCTTCCTGGAGCTCTTCGATGAAGATCTCTTCCGGCGCGGCTACACCGTCGCACATCACGGGGAGGGCCGATGGAACGGCGTCGCGATCTTCTCGCGAGTCGGCCTGGGCGACACCGAGCGGGGACTCGCCGACGCTCCCGGCTTTCCCGGGCCAGAACCGCGGGCGCTGGCCGCGACCTGCGGCGGCATCCGAGTCTGGTCGCTTTATGTGCCAAACGGCCGGGCAGTGGACGATCCGCACTATACCTATAAGATCAATTGGCTCGCCGCGCTACGGGTATGCGTGGAAAAAGCCCTGACGACCACGCCGGTACTCGCCTGCGGTGACTTCAACATCGCTCCCACCGACGCCGACGTATGGGACCCGGCCGACTTCGTCGGCGCCACCCACGTCACCGAGGCCGAGCGACAGGCCCTGCGGGAGCTCACCGCCCTCGGTCTGGTGGACGTCACGCGTGAACGGTGGCCGGACGAACAGATCTTCACCTACTGGGACTACCGGTCGCTGATGTTCCCGAAGAACAAGGGAATGCGCATCGACCTCGCTCTTGCCAGCGGTCCGGTCGCCGAGCGGGTGCGAGCGGTCTGGGTTGACCGGCAGACCCGCAAGGGCACAGGCGCATCCGACCACGCACCGGTGGTCGTCGACATTGACGAGGCACCGGATGGGGACATCGGCCCGATGGTCCCGCCGCCCTCCCCGCCCTCCCCGCGCGCGCAGCGCCGCCGGCTGACCGGCTGACCGGCAATAGGGGTGTGGAGAAACGCGAAGAGGAAGTCCCGAGCGCGACGGCGAACTCGGCCTGGGTCAGGCCGCTGTCAGCCAGGCCACGACCTCGCGTGGCGCGGTCAAGGGCCATCAGGCACCCCCTTGATACGTCCGTGGGTGGGTGGGCCGGCCGGACACGGCACAGGTCGACGACACCGATGAACGGCGCGCGGCGGTGCGGTTATCGTGCGTCCGCGTAACTGACATTGACGGTGGTGAAGCCCACCGCGCTGAACAGGCCCCGCAACATTCCGGTGGTGTTCCGTTCGGCCAGGGTCAGGACGGAACCATCGGTCTTCGCCGCCTGAGTCATCCTGTCCGCGGTTATCACATAAAGTTGGCGATCGTCACTGGCGCTGCCGCTGAGAAAGCCGCCGATCCGGTCCAGCACGCCTTTCTGCCGGGCGACGACATAACTGTGTTCCGGATCAACTTTCGGTTCCGACAGAGTCGGTACCGGCAACCGGACGGACACCGTCCGTCGGTCTTCGGAGACTGTCACCGCATTCTTGTCGATCTTTCCGAAATCAACGACGGCGTCGACGCTGCCGACGCCTACGAACAAAGTCCGCTCGCCCCGCAAAGCGGCTGGTATGAACTTGGTCTCGTCCGCCAGATCGACAACGACCTCGAAATGGGCGCTGGCCGCGTGGTAGTCACTGAGATCGGTCAGGGAACGCAGCACCGCGGGCGGGCTACGGTCGATCGTTTCCCGGCCGAACGGGTTTGTCAGCGACGGCCGCCAGCCGCTGACAAAGCCGATTCCAGCGAACACCAGTACCGCACCGACAAGGACAAGAAACAACCGCGTGATACGCGGGCGGACCCGCAGCAGCGCGACGGCACCGGACATAATGCCGGATCTTTCACTCATGACCGCTGATGTACCCAGAAACGCCCATCGTCACGCACCGACGGCCGGACGATGATCCAAACCCGGCCAGGGGATGCACGATCACGGCTCCAGCCGCGCCTGGCGGCCCTTGGGGGGACTTGAGGCGACTTGAGGGGACTTGAGGCGACTCGGTCACGGAGCGGTCCCGATCGGCCCGGAGCGCTCGGACCGCGACCGAGCGGTGGGGACGAGGCCCTGGCCGTCGCTGGACCGGCTCGTGTCCGTCCGCGCCAGAATGATCGCGGTACGGTCGTCACTCGGACGCCCAGGCGCATGCGCGCGAACCGCTTCGAAAACCGCGTCCAATAACTCGTGAGGACGTCGTGACCGGGCCCGCAGGATCTCCGCGACAAGCCTGTCCTCACCGAACTGCTCACCGCTTGCGTTGCGGGCTTCGGTCAGGCCATCAGTGTAGATGAACAAGGCGTCGCCGGGCCGCAGCCGCAGGGTCGCGGTCGCCCAGGCGCCAGGAGCGGCCAACAGGCTGGATACCAGTGGCCCGGTGGCGGTGAGCGCGACGACAGCCGCGGTCGGTTCCGCGGTCGACGGAGCCGACCAGATCTCCCCGGATCTGCCGGGGCGAGCAACGGGTCGGCCGGTCCGGCCTTGCCGGTCCGGCGGGCAGCCCGCATCGGGCCGGGGCTCCGGTGACTCCGCGCGGGCCTCCCCACTCGGTTGCGCCGATGCGGCCGGAACCCCGGCTGCGGCGAACCGCTCTGGCGACGGGCCCGAGCGGCGCAGCAGCAGCCCCTGCGGATGGCCTGCGTTGGCATATTCGACCGTCCCGCTCGCCGGGTCGACCACAGCGACCACGGCAGTGGCGAAGACCTCGTCTGTCTCGCCCAGATTGTCCACGACCCATTCGATGGCCGCGCCGGGGTCGGACACCCCTCCGGTCAGCGCCGCGCCCAGCAGCTGTTTGAGCCGCAACGCGTACACACCAGCCGCCGACCCGTGACCGGAGACATCGCCGACGACCACACCGACCCGGCCGCCGGGCAGGTCGACCGAATCGAACCAGTCACCCGCCAGCTCCCCCTCAGCCGGATCAACCCGCCCGCGCACGATCAGCCCGGACGCGTGCAGGGTGGACGGGGTAAGGGCGTCACGCAGGGCGACTACAGCGGGCCCCTCCTGGGCAAGCGCCTCCCAGAGCCGGTCGTTCTGCCGGACAAGGCGCACCAGCTGTGCCCGCATCGCGTCCACGTTGCCGGCGAGCTCGACAAGCTCCTTGGGGCCGACCGCGGGAACGCGGGTGTCGTAACGTCCCGCGGCGACCGCGTTGACCGCGCGGCGCAACGAGGCGATCGGCCGCAGCAACCAGCGACGCACCACAACGCTCAGCGTGACCACGATCACCGCAACCAGGAACACCGCGGTGCCCAGTGAGCTGAGCAGCAGATCCTGAGCACCGGCAACCCGGCCAACGGTGGATATCTGCTCCCGGGAAATCATGATCTCCAGATTGGTCACATCGGTGCGCAGCGCGCTCAGCCGAGTCCGAGCCATCACGGACTTCTCGACGTCACGGGCAGCCACCACAGCGCCGCCGCTCATAGCCGCCAGCTCCGGCCGCGCCACCTCCGAAAGCCATGCCTCATGTGCTCGAGTGACCTTGTGCAACTGGATGATCAGCGTAGCCCGGTCACCCAGCAGCGCTTCCAGCCGCGCATAGTGCACCGGGATCAGCTTGCCGGCCTCGTCGAAGGAGTCGAGGAAGGAGCGGTCCTCGGTGATCAGATAGCCGCGAACGCTGCTCTCCTGGTCGACGTAGTCGGCGAGGAGCATGGCCGCGGTGGTCGCGGCGGGGTCCAACCGGTTGCCCCGCTCGGCCGTGGCGTGGTCGGCCCGCACCGCTGAGTAGACCGCAACCCCGAGTGTCGCGATGCCTACGACCAGGGCCAGGGCCACCATCATCCGGATGCCCCGGCGCAGACCCGCGACCTCGGCCACGGTGACTCCCTTCGCTCCCTCGGAACCCTCGCCACCTGGATGCCGGGCTCGAAGCATTCTCGCCCAGCACGATGACGGCGCCGCGCGCAGCCGGACGCTCCTGACGGGTGACGAACCTCCCACTGGACGGGCCGGCCGCCCACCGGTCGTGCCCAGGGCGGGCTGGGTGGCGCCTTCCTCAGGGAGAGTTAATGATCGCCGTTGTTCACAACACTTCTCCATCCGTTACGCTCTGCCTGGTCAACGCTTACCAGCTGGGAGGCGATGCCACACGAATCCGACACCGGCAGCCAGCCCCGGCGGCCCAGCCAGCGTCGGCAGCCAACCAGTGTGGGGAAGCAACCAGCGCGGGGAAGCGAGGAGGCAATCACGTAATGACGGCGGAGACTCCGGCGAGGCCACCGCGGGTGCGAACAAAATCACGACGGCAGGCTCGCGCGGACCTGCCGCAGCCACCGGCCGACGCCGCCATCTGGAGCCAGGGGCTCACCAGGCA
>NZ_CAKJTO010000048.1:6660-37685 GCF_917627405.1 Protofrankia sp. Cj5 | reverse complement strand
CCCCCGAAGAACTTCCAGCGCCGACCACTGAGCGGTCGCGAGGTTCTCTGTGGGTACGCAGAAAAGCATGGCCCTGCTTGCGGCCGGCGGGTCATGCATGGCGGTGCGGTCTGTTCAGGTGATATCCAGGGGGTCAGCCGCCGGGCACCGGACGGGGCGGTTTGCGGGAGGTGGGAAGGTGGCATGCCGGAGGCGAGGATGACCCAGCGACCCTGGTCGAGTACCTCCGCACGTGACGAGAGTGCGGAGCTGGCCGCCGACGTGATTGTGATCGGCTCTGGCTTCGGCGGAAGCGTTACCGCTCTCCGGCTTGCGGAAAAAGGCTACCGTGTCGTTGTCCTGGAGGCCGGCCGGCGATTCCCCCCGGCTGCCCTCCCTCGAACGAACTGGAGAATTCGTCGTTATTTATGGGCGCCTCGACTTGGTTGCCACGGATTTCAGAAAATTAATATGATCGGCCGTCTCCTCGTTCTTTCCGGGGCGGCTGTCGGTGGTGGTTCGGTTGTTTACGCGAACACGCTCTACCGTCCACTGGACGCTTTCTACGCCAATCGTCAGTGGAGTCATATCACCGATTGGCGACAGGAGCTCGCGCCCTACTACGACCAGGCTGAGCGGATGCTCGGGGTGGTACCCAACCCGACGACCACCCATACTGACGAGGTGTACCGGGCGGTCGCCGAGGAAATGGGTGCCGGCGATACATTCCGTTTGGCCGACGTGGGCGTTTTTTTCGGCCGGGCCGGTAAGAAGGAGCCCGGTGTCGAGGTCGCGGACCCCTATTTCGGAGGTGCCGGGCCGACCCGTACCGGCTGCCGTGAATGCGGTGAATGCATGACCGGTTGCCGTTGGAACGCGAAGAACACCCTCGACTACAACTATCTTTACCTGGCTGAGAAACTGGGCGTCCGGGTTTTCCCCGACACCCAGGCTGAGGCGGTTCGTCCGCTGGCGACCGGAGGTTATGAAGTCAGTACGGTCCGCACCGGTTCCTGGGTCAGCCGGGGACAGCGGAGGTGGCATGCGGACCAGGTCGTATTCGCGGGTGGGGTGCTCGGTACCGTGCGCCTCCTGCTAGCCATGCGGGATACCGGCGTGCTACCGGCGCTGTCGTCCCGAGTCGGCGAGCTGACCCGCACGAATTCGGAATCCATTATCGGCGCCACCAGATTCCGACCGGACAAGCGGCTCGCTCGCGGGGTGGCGATTACGTCATCCTTTTATCCGGCGGCGGACACCCATATCGAACCCGTCCGTTATGGTCGGGGTAGTAACGCCATGGCGCTGTTGGCCACGCTCATGACTGATGGCGATCATCGTTTGCCCCGCTGGCTGGTGTTTGTGGGTGCAGCGCTGCGGCATCCATTGCCGCTGCTGTTCTCACCGCTGCCGTGGCGATGGTCGGAACGCACCATGATTTCGCTGGTCATGCAGTCGCGGGATAATTCGCTCACCCTTGTCCGGCGGCGGGGCCTGTTCGGGCGTTGCAGGCTCACCAGCACGCGGGGCCACGGTCAGCCAAATCCAACCTGGATTCCGGCTGGCAATGACGCGACTCGGCGAATCGCCAAGCATGTCGATGGCTTTCCGGGTGGCACCCTACCGGAGGTTCTTGATATTCCTATGACAGCGCACATCCTCGGTGGTGCCCCGATCGGGGACTCCCCGGCCAACGGGGTTATCGACCCCTACCACCGGATCTTCGGATATGACGGCCTGCATGTGGTCGACGGTGCGGCGGTCGCGGCCAATCTCGGCGTCAACCCGTCGCTGACGATCACGGCGTTGGCCGAACGAGCGATCTCATTGTGGCCGAACAAGGGTGAGCCGGACCAGCGTCCACCAGCCGGATCACGTTATAAGCGGATTCCACCGGTTCGTCCACTGTATCCGGTTGTGCCTGAACATGCGCCGGCTGCTTACACTGTCGGCCTTTCAAAGGGTCCTGAACGTCGTCGGGATTGATACTGAGCCTGCTGCTGGTGCGGCCGTACGCAGCGTTGGGCCTCCGCTACCGGCCGCCGTGGCCAGGCCGGTGACCGGGTCTGCTCGGACGCGATCGGAACCGGCCTCGACGGCACGGGAATCGCCTGGTGCAGCGTGGGGCGGCCGGCGTGTCGGCGTCGTGTCGCCCGCATGCCGGCCGCGTGTTGCCCTCATGTCGGCCTCACCGTTCGGACGGAGCCGCCATCGCGCCGTGTTGGCCCGTGCTCCGACGCATACGATCGGCGGAGCATCGAGGACACGGCGGTCGTTGGACCCGCGACGCGATACTCGCCGCTACCGGCGATCAGCCACCACCGACACGACGGAAGAGAAGACTCATGGCTGAGGAGCTGTACGCCACACTGAGGACGACTCAGGGTGACGTTGAGATTCTGCTGTTCGAAAACCAGGCGCCGAAGACGGTCGCGAATTTCGTCGGTCTCGCCACCGGCACGCGGGAGTGGACCGACCCGCGGACGGGCGAGAAGCGAACGACTCCCTTGTACGACGGGACGATTTTTCATCGGGTGATCCCGGATTTCATGATCCAGGGTGGTGACCCGTTGGGCAGCGGCCGTGGCGGCCCGGGTTACAAGTTTGCCGACGAGTTCCACCCGGAGCTGCGCTTCTCCCGGCCGTACCTGCTCGCGATGGCGAACTCGGGTCCGGGCACCAACGGTTCCCAGTTTTTCATCACCGTGGCGGCGACGACCTGGTTGGACCGCAAGCACACGATTTTCGGTGAGGTCACGCGCGGCACCGAGATCGTGGACGCGATCAGCAAAGCGCCGACGGGTGCCCAGGACCGTCCCACCACCGATGTGGTGGTGCAGCAGGTCGTCATCGAACGCCGTACGGTCTAAGGCGGCTCGGGTTTAGGTCGGGGCCGACATGACGAAATCACCTTGGTCAGAGCCGGACGGCGCTGCCGCCGCTTCGGATGGCGGAGCTGTCGGTCCCGGCCAGCCAGCTGGACAACAATCGTCGGGACCCGATGGCTGGCGTCCCGTGGTCGGGCCGCCAGCTCCGCCTGGCGGCTGGACGCCGCCCGCCCAGCCCGCGGGCGGTCCGCCGGTAGGCGGGAGCGGACCCGCGCTCGTCCCGCGCTGCTATCGGCACCCAGACCGCGAAACCTACGTGTCCTGCCAGCGGTGCGACCGCCCGATTTGCCCGGACTGCATGCGTCCCGCAGCCGTCGGGTTCCACTGCCCGGACGAAGCCGGCAGGCAGGACCGCCGTTCCGGTGGCTTCTCCCGGCGGCCGGGCAGCCAGCTCGGTGGGCAGCTGGTGGGACGTCCCGGGCTGGTCACCCAGATGCTCATCGGGATGTGTGTGATCGCGTACATCCTACAGGGGCTGCCGGGACTCGGCGGCGGTACCGACAACGCCTTCACCCGAGACTTCGAGCTCAGCGGTCTGGCAATAGCGATCCACGGTGAATACTACCGGTTGCTGACCGCGGCGTTTCTGCATGCGGGTATCTTGCACATCCTGCTCAATATGTATGCGCTCTACCTGCTCGGATACCAGCTGGAGCAGATTCTCGGCCGGGTGCGCTACCTTGCGCTGTTCGTGGTGTGTGCCGTCGGCGGGAACACGTTCAGTTATTTGGTCAACGGTTGGAGCACCTTCTCGGTCGGCGCATCCACCGCGGTGTTCGGCTTCTTCGCGGCGTACTACGTGATCGCCAGACGGCTGCGGGCGGATACGTCGGCGATCCTCGTTGTCGTTGGCATCAATTTGATCATCAGTTTCACCATCAGCGGGATCGACAAATGGGGTCATATCGGCGGTCTTGTGACTGGTCTGTCTGTCGGCGTGGTGTATGCCTACGTGCCGCCACGCCGGACCTGGTTGCAGGCGGTCGCCGTGGGCGGCATTCTCGCCGCGTTGCTGGCAGCCGCGGTCCTGAGCACGTGATGGCGGTTGGCCGGTGGCGTTGTGCCACCCCGGTCGTGGATGTCAGCCGTGGCGGCGACGGATCTCCTCCACCACCGCGGCGATCCGCTCGGGTGCGGTGCCGAGCTGGCGACGGCTGAGCAGCACGGGGCCATCGATTGTCTCGACGATGAGAACGTGGATGTGCACGCCACGACGGTTGTGTGTCAGGGTGCTGGCCTGTACCCGTAGCACAGCGGCCCAGGGCAGCCGCCGCCGGTGGATCCCATCCACCAGGTCGATGCCGCCGTCGTCCACCCGCAGCGCGGGCCGGGCGACGGCGTCCCGCACAGCGAGCACGAGCAGGCCGGCACCGCTGAGCCCGATCAGGAGACGGCCTGGGTTGTCCAGCGAACTCAACCGGGACGCGAGCGAGCCGGTGGCCGCGATCGCGAGCACGATCATCCCGGCCGCCGCATAGAGGATCACCCGCCGCCACGACGGCGACCAAGCGCGTGCGTCGGCGGCCCTGGCCGTCGACTCCGTGGGCACCGAGTTCGTCATCCCGCATGTCACCTAGCACGGTACATCGCGCTCACCGGCCGTCCGTCCGGGCCGGGCGCAGGATCCCGTTCGGCCTGCTCGGCGTGAGCACGGCTCCGTTGCCCGGCGGCCACATAGAGAAGATGATCATCCAGCCGGCGGTCGAGTGGTCGTCATACGTCGCATACTCTTTACGGTTGCCCCGCGGATACCCATCGTGATAATTGAGGGGTGCCCACGCGGGGAGCGGGTTCCCGCCATGGGATATCCACATTGTGGACAACCGTTGGGGACGAATGACAGCCGTGGAACTCCCTGGAAGAACTAACGGTGCGCATTACCTCCACTGCGTTGCCACGCCAAGGCCAATTACGACAAAACCGAACCCAATCAGGATGTTCCAGGCGCCCAGGCTGTCCATTCCCGGGACGCCACCGTTGGAAAAGTAGTAAATCAGCAGCCAGATGATCCCGATCGCAAAGAGTGCTATGATCGTTGCGCCTACCCACGGCGGAGACGGTGGCTTGCGCTTGCGGACCTGGGGGGCCTGGGGTGGCGAGGTAGTCGACTTCTTCTTGCGACGTCGGGAAACGGGCACTTCGGGGCTCCTTGAGGACCGTGACGAGCTTCGTGGGCTGGCCGCCATCCCCCCCGCCGCGGGCATTGGCCGGGGATACCGCGGACCAGCTGTCCCACAGGGTAGACAGGCCCGTCGCCAGGCCTCGCCGAACGTGCCATTCCGAACGTGTCCGCCCAGATCCGCCGGGGCTGGCTGCTTGGTTCGGCCCGGTTGGTTGCGGTTGCGGCGCGCGGCCTCCGTAGCTCCCATAGCGAGGAGGGCCCAGGGTCCCGCCCGTGTGGTCGGCGCATTATACCGGCCCGCCGGGGATGTTTCTTGTTCGTTTTCTTGCCAGAATGATGCCCAACCGCAAACTGACGAGTGGCCGGAGAGTACGCGATGATGATTTTTCGTGTACTGGGAGGCCCTGGGGAGCCTAGGAGCGTACCCGCGATGCCAGGTGGATCGACGACCGAGCGGGAGAGTACCGTGACCAAAGCCACTACCTATGCTGACAAGCCGTGGCAATCATCCTACGTCGATGGTGTCCCCAAGGACGTTGAGATCCCTGATATCACGCTGAGCCAGTTGTTCGAGAACATTGTGGCCAGATTTCCGAAAAGTCCAGCGATTTCTTTCTTTGGTACCACGCTGACCTATGGCGCGCTCTCCCAGCAGGTCGGCGCATTTGCTGAGGGTCTTGCGAAGCTGGGCGTCCGGGCCGGCGATCGCGTCGCGTTGGTCCTGCCGAACTGCCCACAACATGTGATCGCTTTTCAGGCGGTGCTGCGGCTCGGCGCGATTGTGGCCGAGGCGAATCCCCTCTACACCGAGACCGAGCTGACCCATCAGCTCGCCGACTGCGGAGCGGAGTACGTGATCTGTCTCGACCGTACTTACCCGGCGGTGGCGGCGGCTCGCCGATCCGGCCGGACGAAAGTTCGGGAGGTCATTGCCACCTCGATTCCTGATTTTCTGCCCAAAAAGGACCAGCTGTTGCTCCGGCTGCCGATCGCCAAGGCGCGCAGAAAACGCGCCGAAGTTGTGACGGAGCTGCCCGCGGATGCCCGTGCGCACGCCTTCCTCGACGTGCTGAGGACCGGCCGGGCCACGCCGGTGAGCACATCGGTCCAGGCCGCGGCGTCCGATGTCGCCGTCCTGCTGTACACCACTGGAACGACCGGTACGGCCAAAGGCGCGATGCTGACCCATCGTAATCTTGTCGCGAACGGTGAACAGGGCCGGGCGTGGATCGTCGGAGCCCGTCCGGGGCACGAGGTGCTCATTGCGGTGCTGCCGATGTTCCATGCCTACGGGATGACGCTGTGCATGATTCAGGGAATGGTGCTCGGGGCGCATGTCGTGCTGTTGCCAAAGTTTGATGTGACCATGGTATTTGACGCCATTGCCAAACATCGTCCGACGCTTTTCCCGGGGGTCCCACCCATTTATCAGGCGCTGTTGGACAGCCCGCGGGCGAGGAACGCCGACCTCACCTCGCTCCGGGGCTGCCTGTCCGGCGCGATGAAACTTTCCGCCGATCTGCAACAGCGTTGGGAATCGGCGACCGGTATGCCGCTCGTCGAGGGATACGGCATGACCGAGACCGCACCGTTGACCCACGCCTGCCCGTTGGGAGGCGCGACCCGCCCAGGATGGATCGGCCTGCCCGTCCCGTCCACCGAAGCGAAGATTGTTGACAGTGAGGACTGCACCAAGGAGATGCCGGTGGGTGAATCCGGTGAATTGATGGTGCGGGGCCCGCAGGTGTTCGCCGGCTATTGGGAGAACCCGGCGGCCACCAAGGCCACGCTGACCGCGGACGGCTGGATCCTCACCGGTGACATCGCGCGGATGGATTCCGGCGGCTGGTTCGAGATCGTTGATCGGAAAAAGGAGATCATTATTGCGGGTGGCTTCAACATCTACCCGACTGAGATCGAGGAGGTCCTGTTGGGGCTCCCCGAGGTCGCCGAGGTCGCCGTGATCGGTGTCCCGGACGCTTACCGCGGTGAGACGGTCAAGGCCTTCCTGGTGCTGCGGCCTGGCGCCTCCCTGACCGTCGACGAGGTGCGGGCGTATGCGGCTAAGCAGCTGTCTGCGTACAAAGTCCCAAAAATCATCGAATTCCGGACGAAGCCGTTGCCGAAGGTCGGAGTCGGCAAGGTCCTGCGCCGGGCGCTGCGGGATGAGGAAAAAGCCGGGGCTGGGGAGGGGCAGGGCGGATCTGGGCGGGACGCCGCCGAGGGCTGACCGGGCCCTGCCTCCGGCCGGGCGTCCGAGCCGGTTCGTGTCCGTCTGTGCCGGGGCGTGGGCCGTTTCCCGCATGAGCTCTTTCTGGTGCTGGGCACAACCGGCGGTGTCCCTCTGTGCTTGTAACGGCAGGTCATCGCTCTGGCCAGATGATGTCAGTTCTGCTGAGATCAGGTGAGGTCGGCCGAGCTGACAGCAGGTCGGCCGACGCCGTTGCGTTCCACTGGGGCATCCGGCCGGTGCCAGGCAGAGGAGAGGTCAATGCGGATCCTGGTGATCGACAACTACGACTCATTCGTGTTCAACCTGGTGCAGTACCTGGGGCAACTCGGCGTGGACAGCATCGTTCGCCGTAACGACGAGGTCGACGTTGGCGATCTTGTCGCGTACGGTGTTGCCGGGGTGCTGCTCTCACCCGGGCCGGGCACGCCGGAGGCGGCCGGGGTGAGCGTCCCGATGGTGCGCGCGTGCGCCGTGGCCGCAGTGCCCATGCTTGGGGTGTGCCTTGGCCATCAGGCGCTCGGGGTGGCGTTCGGGGCGACGGTCGGCCGGGCGCCCGAGCTGCTGCATGGAAAGACCTCGGTGGTCCATCACACCAGCGCGGGCGTGCTGGCGGACCTGCCGTCGCCGTTCATCGCCACGCGGTATCACTCGCTCGCGGTGGATGCCGCGACACTGCCGGACGAGATCAAGGTGACTGCGCGCACCGAGAGCGGTGTTGTCATGGCAATGCGCCATCGGTCTCTGCCGCTGGAAGGAGTCCAGTTCCACCCCGAGTCCGTGCTGACGCAGGGCGGTCACCTGCTGCTGGCCCGCTGGCTGTCGGTCTGTGGTGACGACACAGCGCTGTCGGTAGCGCCCCAGCTGTCGGCCGAGGTCGAAACCCTGCGACAGAGCGCCTTTGCCTGACTGAACGTCCGGCCCGGGGCTACTGCTGCGGGAATCCGTTGCCGAATCGTGGCGTGTGTGAGTTCGTTGGGGATGCGCTGGTCGGTGATTGTGATGGCGTCGGGCTCGGGGAGGGCGAGGCCGTCTTGGTCGGCGTCGGGGTGGCCGTCTGGGTTGGGATCGTGGTGTCGGTCTGCTGCGACACATACAGCGTCACGGTCGAGCCGCGGCTGACGGAACTGTTCCTGGACGGTGTCTGGGCGACTACGGTGCCGGTCGGCTGACTGCTCGCGGTGGACTGCTGGCTCACCTTGAAGCCGTACCCCTCCAAGGTGGCCTTTGCCGCGTCGAGAGGCTGGTTCGTCACATCGGGGACGGTGATCTGCTGGCTGACCACGTAGATGGTGACCGTGTCGCCAGAGGCCACCGATGTTCCGACATCCGGGTCGGCGGACTGGACGGTGCCCGGCTTCTGCGTGGTCGCGTCGGTGAACGTGGCGACCTTGGGCGTGAGCCCGGCCGCCTTCAACTGGGTGATCGCATCGTTCTGGGTGAGACCCACCACCGGCGGGACGACAAGCTGTCCGGCTCCGGCCGACACGCTGAGGGTGACCACAGCGGTCTTGGCCGCTTTGGTACCTGATGGCGGGTCAACCGCGGTGACCTGGTCCTTGGGGGCGTCGCTCTGGACGGTGTTCGAGCGGATGTTGGTGAAGCCGGCGTTCTGGAGGTTGTTCGTGGCCACCGTCTTGGACTGTCCGACGATGTTTGCCGGGATACTCGCGGTGTTTGTGCTGCTGCCGGTGGACGAGCCGCCCCCGAGGAACCTGGTCGCCATCAACGTGACGACAACGAACACCACCACGACCGACAGCCCGGCCAGGATGTACTTCCAGGCCGCCGAACGCCGCTCGGGCTCCGGCGGGGTTCCGGCGCCGATCGGGCCGCCGTCGAGCGGACCGGTGCCATCGTCGCCCGTCCGATCGAGGTAATCGGAGCCGGCTCGGTTGTAACCGCTGGTCTGGCCGTAGGGATCACCGTAAGCGTCCCCGTAGTAGGCATCGTGATCACGCGAGATCACCTGCGTCCCCGTTGACGGCCCGGGTGGGTTCAGCCGGGTGGCAAGCTGGTCACCCATGAGCGGTGGCGCGTATATCCGCCGGCCGGTAAGAGCGCGTTCCAGGTCGTCACGCATTTCTCCGGCCGTGCCGTAGCGGCGGTCGGGATCCTTTTCCATCGCCTTGAACACGATCGCGTCGGCTTCGGGCGTGATGTCGCGGTCATGCGTGGACGGTGGCTGCGGATTCTCCCGTACGTGCTGATAGGCGACAGCGACCGGGGAGTCGCCGCGGAACGGCGGAAGCCCGGTCAGTAGTTCGTAGAGCAGCACTCCGGTCGAGTAGACGTCGCTGCGGGCGTCCACCCGCACCCCGCGCGCCTGTTCCGGTGACAGGTACTGGGCGGTGCCGATCACCGCGGCGGTCTGCGTCATGTGCGATGTGGTGGCGGTGGTCGCCCGAGCGATGCCGAAGTCCATCACCTTGACCGAGCCGTCCAGGCAGAGCATCACGTTCGCGGGCTTGATGTCCCGGTGGATGATCCCCATCCGGTGGCTGTAGTCGAGCGCGGCGCACACGTCGGAGGTGATTTCCATGGCCCGGCGCTCGGTGAAGCGGCCTTCGCGCTGGAGCACGTCACGCAGGGTGCGGCCCTCCACGTACTCCATCACGATATACGGGATGGTCATGCCGTTGATCAGATCTTCGCCGGTGTCGTAGACGGACACGATGGCCGGATGGTTGAGCGCCGCGGACGACTGCGCTTCGCGCCGGAACCTGGCCAGGAAGGTCTCATCACGCGCGAGATCAGCGCGCAGCGTCTTGACCGCGACCTCGCGTCCGAGCCGCACATCGCGACCACGGTAAACCTCGGCCATACCACCGTAACCGAGGATCTCACCCAGCTCGTAGCGCTGACCCACCAGGCGAGGTTCGGTCCCGAACACCTCAGTCACGCCTGCCACCCGTACTCGCCCTTCCGTTTTCCGGGCTGATAGCCGCGGACCTGCCGTGAACGCCCAGCGATCGTGGTCGCCGCGGTAATCCGGTCCCCTGTCACCCGGCCGTTCCCGGTCACGTTGTCACCGGTGACGATGCCACCTCCACTCCCCGGCACGTGCACCGCCCAGGTCAGTGGCGGTGCGCTCGTGGATGATCCGCTACTTCCGGCGATCGTCCGGGTGATCAACGCGACGACGGCGACAGTGACGATCAGTAGGATGATCAGGATGGGTAGTGACATTTTTTGTCGCCCCGCAGCCGCGGAGCCGCCCCGGTCACCGCCGGCCCGCCGTCTGGCTGCCCGCCCATCGAACGCCGAGCCGGCGGTGCGGCTCGGCGGCGAGGGCTGCCAGGCATGGATGTCTGGCAGCCGGGCCTCGGGCTGGCTGGTGGCGGAGGAGGCACGGTGGGTCTGGGCATCCCAGAGCGCGGCGGCTGTCCCGCCCGTGGGGCCCACGCCGCTGTCGGGAGCCTGCTGAGATGCCGCGGAGCCCCCCGGCGCGTGACCGGAGCCGTAGGCGGGTGGCTCCTGGCCGTTCGGGAACGCCACATCCCCGCCGGCCCGCGGGTCCCAGCGGGGACGGATCTCCGCGGGGGAGCTGGTGGTCCAGGACGGCTGGCGGGTCCACGACGGTGGCCGCTCCCGGGTGGGCGCCCTTGTCGTGGCGTCCGATCCGCCATGGGCACCGGTCGGGCCCGGGCGCCTGGCGGTGGTGTCCGAGTCCGCCCGGGATATCGGCCCCGGGCCGACGCCTCGGCGGGTCGCGTCGGCGCTCCACAAATTCCGGCGGATGGTGGCGGCGGTGCGTCCGAACGCGCCAGCGGACGCCGGTCTGCGGGCCGGGTCCTTCGCCATCGCGGCCTGAACGAGCCCACGGACCGGTTCGGGTACATCAGGCGGCAGCGGCGGGGGCTCGTCCTGCTGGTGGGCCATCACGACGACGATCGGATTGCGGTCGTCGAAGGGACGTCGGCCCGCGAGGCACTCGTAGGCGACCACGCCCAGGGAGTACACGTCACTCGCCGGTGTCACCGGCCGCCCTGACGCCTGTTCTGGGGAGACGTAGTACGCGGTGCCCATCATGATGCCGGTCGCGGTCAGCGGTGCCGCGTCGACCGCGCGGGCGATCCCGAAGTCGGTGACCTTGATCGCACCGTCGGTACGCAGCAGCAGGTTGCCGGGTTTGACGTCACGGTGGACCACTCCCAGGGCGTGTGCCGCCTGCAGGGCGTCCGCGGCCTGCCCGAGGACATCGAGGGTCTTCTCCGGGGACAGCCGTTTCTCCCGGTGCAGCAGCGCGGACAGCGGTTCGCCCTCGACCAGCTCCATCACCAGGTACGCGGTCGGATGGTCACCTTGGACGATGACCTCGCCGTAGTCGTAGACGGAAGCCACACCCGGGTGCGACACCCGGGCGGCGTGGCGTGCCTCGCCGCGGAAACGGACGAGGAACGACTCGTCGCTGGCGTACTCGGGGCGCAGCAGTTTCACGGCGACGGGACGGCCGAGGGTCTGGTCGAGGCCCCGCCACACCTCACCCATACCGCCGGTGGCGATGCGTCCTTCCAGGAGGTAACGGCCATCGAGGAGGGTGCCCTTCGCCGAGCCGCCGAAGGGGTGCGCGACCGCTGGCGCGGCCGGCGGTGCCGCCACCGACTGACTGGCCGGGACCGCCGCATCGGGGCGCGGTTCGCCGAAGCCCGGCGGCGTCGGGGCTGTCACCGGCGGATGCCCAATGCGGCTTTCATGACCTGCTGGGCCACGGGAGCGGCCACCGCGCCGCCGGTGCTGAGTTCGCCGCCGCCGTTTTCGACGATCACCGCGATGGCGACGGTCGGGTTGACCGCCGGGGCGAAGCCGATGAACCACGCGTGTGGGGGCTCGTTGTCGCCGTGCTCGGCGGTGCCGGTCTTGCCGGCGACGGCGACTCCGGGGATCTGTGCCTTGGTGCCGGTGCCGCTGGTGACGACGCTTTGCATCATGGTGTTCAGGTTCGCGGCAACCTCCGCGCTGACCGGTCGTTTGTAGACCTCGGGTTCGGTCCGGCTGATCGCTTTCAGGTCAGGGCCAAGCAGCTCGGCCACCAGGTAGGGCCGCATCATGACCCCGTTGTTACCGATCGCCGCGGCCACCTGGGCCATCTGCAGCGGTGTGACCTTGTCGTCGAACTGCCCGATGGCCGACTGCGCGGTCTGCGCACCGTCGAGCGATGCGGTCGGATAGACGCTCGCCACCTGTGCCAGGGGAAAGTCCGGCACGGTCGCATTGAAGCCGAAGGCCTCGGCCTGTGCTCGCAGGGCGTCGTGGCCGAGGTCGATGCCGAGTTTGGCGAACGCGGTGTTGCAGGAGATCGTCAGGGCGTGGATGAGGGTGTCGGTCTGGCCGTCACCGCAGCGTTCGCCAGCGAAGTTCGGCAGTACGGTTTTACTCTGCGGCAGCTGGAGCTGGTCGGGGGCCGCGATGCGTTCCTCCAGGTGGTGGCCGGCGGCCAGCGCCGCCGCGGCGGCGATCACCTTGAACGTCGAGCCCGGCGGGTAGGTCTCCTGAGTCGCGCGGTTGAGCAGGGGCTTGTCGGGGTCGGTGTTGAGCGCCTGAGCGGCCTTACTGGCCGTCGTCTCATTGTGACTGGCCAGCGGGGTCGGGTCATAGGTCGGGTTCGTCACCATGGCAAGGATTTCGCCGGTCTTCGGGTCGAGCGCCACCACCGCCCCCTTGCGGTTGCCGAGCGCTGTGGTTGCCACCTGCTGGATCTGCGGCACCAACGTGGTAACAATGCTCCCACCCCGCTGTTCGCGGCCGGTGACCAGGTCGGAGACCTTGGAGACGAACAGCCGCTGGTCCTCACCGGACAGGAAGTCGTTCTGGGAGCGTTCCAGGCCCGCGGAGGTGTACAGCCCGTAGTACCCGATGATGTTGGAGTAGAGCGTCGGGGCCGGGTACTGCCGTTGGAACTTGTACTCGTCGTCCACCGGGACCGAGCTCGCGACTGCCTGGCCGCCCGCGACGGCAATGGAACCCCGCTCCCGCTCGAGCCGTTCGGTGATCTGGCGGGCGTTGCCAGGCTTGTGCCGCAGCGTGTCCGCGTTCTTGGCCTGTAGCCAGTTGGCGTTGATCAGCAGTGCGCTGAACAGCAGCAGACACGCGATGGCGACTTTGCGGATGGGTGGGTTCATGTTGTTTTTACCACCTGCGTGGGGCTGTCGGCCACCGCGGTCGGGTCGAACAGCGGCGCGGCTGGCGTGGCCGACGCGGGGCGCCGGTAGGAGTCACTGATCCGCAGCAACAACGCGATGATGGCGGCGTTGGAAACGATCGATGATCCTCCGTAGGAGATGAACGGCAGGGTCAGACCAGTCAGCGGGATAAGCCGCATGACGCCTCCGACCTGCACGAAGACCTGTAGGGCCAATGACGCGGACAGGCCGGTCGCCAGCATCTTGCCGAACGGGTCACGGGCGCCCACGGCGGCTCGCAGGCCACGTGTCACGATCAGCCCGTAGATGACGAGGATCGCCATGATCCCGGCAAGGCCGAGTTCCTCGCCGATGCTCGCGACGATGAAGTCGGTGTTGGCGAAGGGGACCCGCTGAGGGCTGCCCTGCCCGAGCCCGGTGCCGGTGATCCCGCCAGCCGCGAACCCGAACAGGCCTTGTACCAGCTGGAACGATTTGTTGGTGGGGTTGTCCCCGTCGAAGGCGTGCAACCAGCCGTCCACCCGGACCTGGACATGCCCGAACAGCTTGTAGGACAGCACCGCCCCGAGCATGAACAGGGCGAGGCCGATGACGACCCAGGACGCCCGCTCGGTCGCGACATAGAGGATGACGAGGAACATCCCGAAGAACAGCAGGGATGACCCGAGATCCTTCTCGACGACCAAGACGCCAAGGCTCGCCAGCCATGCCACGAGGACCGGTCCGAGATCGCGGGCGCGTGGGAAGTGCATCCCGAGGAAGGACCGGGAGACCACGGAGAGGACGTCGCGTTTGTTCACCAGGTAGCCGGCAAAGAAGATCATCAACATGATCTTCGATATTTCGCTGGGCTGGAAGGTGAACGGGCCGATCCGCAGCCACAGCCGGGCGCCGTTGATGGTCGCGCCGACCAGCGGCATGGCGGGCAGCAGCAGAAAGACCAGCCCGGCGAGGCCGGCGGTGTACGCGTACCGCGACAGCGTCTGGTGGTCCCGGACGATGGCCAGAACGAGGACGAAAACGATGAGGGCGAGCAGCGTCCACACCAGCTGGAGCTGGGCGGTCCCAGGCGGGACGTGTTTACCCGCCCGGACGGCGGCGGCGGCCTTGGCCAGGTCCAATCGATAGATCATGACCAGGCCGAGGCCGTTGAGGGCCGCCACCAATGGCAGCAGGATGGGGTCGGCGGCCGGTGCGAACCGCCGTACCGCGAGATGGGCGAGTCCCCACAGCGCGCTGAAACCGAGGCCATAGGTGAACACCGACAGGGTGAGGCTCCCGTCGATCGCCAGCACCACGGCTGCCAGCGCGGCGGTCGCGAGCAGGCCCGCGAACAGCAACAGCCACAGCTCCCGCCGACGGTACGGTGGCAACTGCGCTCCGACCGGGACCGGGTACCGTGCGAAGGTTCCGGTGAGGTCGACCGCTTTGCCGCGGAGCGGGGGGAGAGCTGTCATCCTGCGGGCGTCATCCTGGTGTGGCGAGCGACGAGGCGCAGCTGGCCAAGGACGTGGTGCCACAGAGCAGTTGGGCTGAAACGCTACCGGAGCCTGTCTGGGGGCTCCCGACGGGCTCCGCCCCCCCGGTGGAGCCCGCACCCGCGGTGGGCGTCGGTGCCGCGCTGGCCGTCACGGCCGGTGCCGTGCTGTTCGGGGCGGGGTCCGCGATGGCCGACATCATCTGCTCCCGGAGGGTCTTGATGAAGTCGCGGGCCTCACCGAGACTGCCCACCTGGTAGCCGCGCTTCACCGTGTCGCGGGCAATCGGCTTGAGCTCGGTCAGCGCTATGGCCGGCTGTGCGGGCTCCTTGAACGTGTGCAGGGAGATCCCGATGAAGTTTCCATCGACACCTTCGAAGATTGCTACCTGCTGGTTGTCCACACCGACGTAGTACTGCCTGTGGATGTAGAACCAGGCACCCAGCGCGGCGGCACCGAGGAGCACGACGGCGCACAGACCAGCGAGCAGCGGCCGGGGGAGGTACCGCCGGGCTGAGACGTCATCGGGCACGTCGTCCGGCTCCGGGTCGCGGCGATGGGTGCCGTGCCGGCCGATCCGGGCTCCCTTGGCGGCCGGTGAGTCCTGGTCGGGGAACTGCGGGTTCGGGCCGGTACGGGCCGCCGCGGCTCCCGGCACGATCCGTTTCTCCGCGGCGGCACCGGCGATCAGCGGGCGGTAGTCGTCCTCGTGACCGTCTTCCACCACGTCGGCGACGACGACCGTGATGTTGTCGGGGCCACCGCCCTTGAGCGCGAGTTCGACCAGCCGGTCGACGACTTCCTGGGGGCTGGTCAGCTGCAGCGCCTCGTGGATGGTCACTTCGGTCACGACCCCGGACAGGCCGTCCGTGCAGAGCAGGTAGCGGTCGTCGATGACCGCGTTCTGGATGAACAGATCCGGATCGACGTCGCGCCCGTCGAGGGCGCGCATGAGTAAGGACCGCTGTGGATGGGTGTCGGCCTGCTCGGCCGTGATCCGTCCCTGGTCGACCAGATCCTGGACCAGCGTGTGGTCATGGGTTACCTGGCTGAGGGCACCATCGCGGAGCAGATAGGCGCGTGAGTCGCCGACATGCAGCACGCCGAGGCTGCTGCCTGACAGCAGCAACGCGGTGACCGTGGTACCCATGCCTTCCAGCGATCCGTCCTCGCTGGACATCGCGCGCAGCGCGGCATTGGCCTGGTCCACCGAGTCCGCCAGCGCATCCAGAATGTCGCTGGCGCTGGCATCCTCATCCAGCCCGGCCAGCTGGGAGATCACGGTAGAGGAGGCCACTTCGCCGGCCGCGTGCCCGCCCATGCCGTCCGCGACGGCTACCAGGCGTGCGCCCGCATAGGCGGAATCCTCGTTGCCTTCTCGGACATGGCCGACGTCCGAGCGAACGGCGTAGTGAAGCCTAAGGCTCACCGGTGGAGCTCCAGGACGGTCTTCCCGATCCTGACCGGCGCGCCGAGAGGTACCGGCATGGGACTGGTCACCTTCGTGCGGTCGAGGTATGTGCCATTGGTTGAGCCCAGATCTTCGACGAACCACTGGCCGTCGTGGGGGACGAGTCTTGCATGTCTCGCGGATGCGAAGTCGTCCTCCAGAACCAGAGTCGAGTCCTGTGCCCGTCCGATGGTGACAGGCATGGGCCCGAGTGGAAGCGTTGTCCCTGCAAGTTGACCCTTCGTAACGACAAGCTTGCTCGGTGCTCGCGAACGTCGGCTGGGAGGCTTGTTCTGCGATGGTGCTGGTGGGGCTTGGCGTGCCGGTGTCGGTGCCGGTGTCGGGCGGGGCGCGCGTGCTGCCGCCTGGAGGTGCTGCTGGTGGCGTTTGGTCGGCCCGAACACGTCCAGCCGGACCGCACGGACGGCAGCCAGGACAAATGCCCACAATAGCGCCAGAAAACTGATTTTAACGACAAGCAGTACCAGGCTGCTCGGTCCGGACCCGTTCACAACGGCCTACCAGCCGCGATCGGGCTCAGGCGGCGCGGCCGGGCCGGCCGGACGCCCACGTTCCGGTGGGTTCCGGCGTGCGTCGGGGTGTGGCTGATCTGGACGGTAGGTCTCCTGCTCATGCATATCGACGCCGTCGTCGGGACCAGCCGGCCGGACGCCGCGCCGAGGGTCGCCGTGACTCGAGGGAAAGCCACGATCATTTGGCGGACGATGATCAACGGGTGCTCCATAGCCAGCCACGGTTGGGCCATACCCGTCCCGCGGCTCCGGAGGCGGACCGGGCATGCGGACGGCAGGCTGGTCACGAGGGTCTGCGCCACCGCGGTACTGACCCTCCCTCCCGGCGTAAGGGTCGTTGTAGCGAGGATGATCACCATACGGATCCTCATACGGGGCAGTCTGCCGTCCCCCCATGAGCTGGCCGGTTTCGGGCCGCCTACCGCCCCGGTAAGCATCCGTCGGTGGTGGGTAGCCGGTTGACTGACCGCCCCGGCGGGGGTCTTCCCGCCTCGGCTCGTCATAGTATGGGCTGCCCCGGTAGGGGTCTTCCCGCCTCGGCTCGTCATGGTATGGGCCCCCACGATAGGGGTCGGCCGGTGGGGGCGGGTATCCACCAGGAGCGCCGCGGTAGGGGTCCGGCGGCCGGCCGCGTGTGTCGGCTGGCGCGGTGGCTGGCGGCATGGTGGCGGCGGGGTATGGGACCGGTGCTCCAGCCGCTCCCGCGGGGCCGGCTGGAGCACGCCGCGCGGCCCGGTTCGCGCCAGCGTCTCGCGGGTCCTCCCGGCGGAAGGCGAGGATCGTCGCGCCCAGCTCGATCTGGTCGCCGTCGACAAGCCGTACCTGGCTGGCGGCTCGGCCATTGACGATGCTGCCGTTGGTGGAGCCGTGGTCGATGTAGACGAACTGGCCATCCTGCATCCGCCTGACCTCGCCGTGCCGGCGAGAAACACCTGTGTCATTGAGACGTATATCACATTCTACGCTGCGACCTATGACCGTGGTCTCGCTGTCCAATGGATATTCGCGCTCGTCTCCACCTGCCCTCCCGGTCGGGCCGGGCTTGACGGAGATCAGCAGGCGTGGTGCTCCCGGGGCGTTCGATCGCGGGCGTGCCGGCCCGCGTCGACCGGTCACGGCGCCGGGGTCGGCCGCCGCGACACTGCTGCGGATGCGGAACACCCCGACATCGAGATCATCGGCCTCGGCAAGGCGCACGCCGACGGGACCGACAAACGTGTAGTGCTGCTCGGCTGCGTGTTCGCGGACCATCTCGGCCAGCTCGTCGCAGAGCGCTTGGGTGTAGGGAGCGAGCCGGGTGAAATCCCCGACGGCGAGCTCGACCGCGAACTCGTTGGGGACGAGTACCCGGTTGGAACTGGCCGCACGCCGGTCGTCGGTCTCCCGGGCCAGCGCGCTGGCGATCTCGACCGGTTCGACGCCGCCCTTGAAGACCTTGGCGAACGCCCCCTCGACGAGGCCGCCCAGGCGGCGCTCGAAGCGTTGTAGCACGCCCATCTCGACCTCCCCTCCTCTAGGCCTTCTCCCAGCCCTGAGATCGTATGCTTCCATCTCCGCCCGGCCCACGGCTCGGGCGGCCTGGAGCGCGTGATAGCGTGATAGTCGCACTCGGGCGAGTGGCGGAATGGCAGACGCGCACGGTTCAGGTCCGTGTGTCCTAACGGACGTGGGGGTTCAACTCCCCCCTCGCCCACGTTCTGGTTCTTGGTGCTTGCCGCTCTTCGAGCGGCTTCACCGGTGGTGTCCTTCCGCTGGCGCTTCCCTGACCTCCTGGTGCCTGGGGCGTCGGTGTTGGGGCGTACCTGATCGATGGTGGTCGATGATCTGGAAGGTCGCCACCCAGCATCAGCGTGCCTCCCTCCGCGGTTTCGCGATCCATCCACCTGGACACCACTCCTTGATCTACGTCTTTCTTGCCGGTTGCTCGCAGCCCCGTCTCAGATGTGCTGGCATGGTGTTGTTTGAGTTTTCCGTCGTCGGTGTATGCCTGTTGGCTGACCCCGAGTATGGGGCTGTGCCTGTGTGCCGCTCGCAGGTACGCTCGTGACCGCTTCTGTCAAATGATCGGTCAATTCCTGCGGTTGCCGCCGAGTACTGGTTGACCTGGGCACTTGGCCAGCGTTTTGGCCATGGCGTCCCGTTCGCTTGGCTCCAGCCAAAGCCCGTAGCGGGCTTTCACGCCGATCTGACGGGCCACATACTGGCACCGGTACGCCTGGTTCGGCGGCAGCCACTGGGCGGCGTCGTCGTCGCTTTTGTCCTGGTTCGTCGGGCCGTCGACCGCGAGCAGGTTCTCCGGATCGTTCGCGAAGGCGACCAGTTTGTCCGATGGCCAGGAGGCGGCCCCGGTACGCCAGGAGTCCGCCAACGCGATGACATGGTCGATCTGGACAGCCGCGGCGTCCCGTGCCCTGTTGAAACGGACGGTCCGGCTGGTATATGGATCTTTTAGTTCGCCGGTCAGGACGATACACGGGTCCCCCTGCCTGACGGTCACCAGCGTCAGGTCCCGGCGCAGGATGTCGTTCCGGGTGTCACAACCATTGCCGTCGACGTCCTGCCAGGGATCACCAAACTTGTCCCGTCGGTACGGCGGCGAGTTCGTCGCGGCGTGGACCGGCATCGACCGTAACGTCGCGAGGGCGCTTCCAGCGGCGGCCTGCCCGCCCTGGCCGGCGCCACCGACCGCTCCGGCGTTTGCGGCTGAGGCGTCGCCGGCCGAGCCGCAGGCGGACGCGACGAAGACGAGTCCGAGGCAGAGCGCGAGCAGCGCCCTCACGCTGCCGGGGGCTCCGCGAGGGCGGGGTTCTCGCGTCCGGCGGAGATCTCGGTTTCGGCCGCTGGACGGCCGCGGGCCGGCAGCCGAAACGGCGGGACCGTCGTGGTTCATGACGCCTATTCTCTCGTCACGCGTGCGCTGATCGCGCGGTATCCACCGCCGCGGGTCCGCGCATCGCGGATACGGCGGACCTGTCCACAGCGAGGACCGCCTCCTTGACGTGGCGACCATCATCGGCGGCCGGCCACACCACCGGTCAGATCACCGCTGGCGGATGCGGTGCGGGTGCGTTGGTCGCCATCGGGCGCCCCGCCGCATTCCAGGCGATCATCCCGCCGTGGAGGTTGCGGGCCCGCCAGCCGCCCCGGTGCAGGTGAGCCGTGACCACGGCCGAGCGTTGCCCCGACCGGCAGACAACCACCACATCCCGTTCACGTGGCACCTCGTCGAGGCGTTTGAGCAGCTCACCCATGGGGATATGCAGCGCGCCGGAGATATGTCCGGCGTCCCACTCCGCGGTCTCTCGGACGTCCAGGAGCAGGATTTCGGCGGTTGGCGGCAGGTTGACCGGAATCTGATCAATAGTGACTGAAGGTACCTCGTCCGCGCCCATCCGCCCATCCTGTCAGCTGTCCCCGTCGTGAGCCGGGGCCTGGGCGTGCCGGGTTCCTCACCGGTGCCCGGTGGTACGGGTGCTCACTGGCGCGACAAAGATCACAGCATGCCTCCCGGGCCCTGCCACTGATTCCGCAGCCGGTTGTTGGCGGCGCACAAGACAGCCAGCCCGGTTGTTTTTTATCGTTGCTTCTTTGCTGGCCAGCTGATTCGGCATTGTTACCGAGGTTTTTCGGCATTGTGCCCATGCGCTCGGGGCCTGCGTCCCGCGAATCGGCGGCTGTGGTCACCGGAAGGCCTTTGGAGCCCTCGACGCTGAGCGCGCGGTGGCACCGTGATGAGCGTGGAATCACTTGATGTCGAGCCGTCGGGATGCGGCGCGGACGGGCCGTGGCTCACCTGCCCGTGGTGCGGGGGGATCGTCCCGTTGGCGCACCTTGTGCCCTCGGACGACGAACCCGATGCCAGAGTGGCTGTATGCGACTCGTGTGGACGCCGGGTCGCGTTCGTCTCACCGGCTGACCCGATGGCTCCCCCCGGATAGCGCGCCAGCTGAGCGTCACCAGCCCGTTGATCTGTTCGGAGAACAGGACGGGAACGACGGGAATATGAGTAGGCTGCCGCCTGCCCCTGCTCCTGACGGCTGGACAGCAACCTAAGCGGTCGCCGCCGGCAGACCCTGGACGAACTTCCGGCGGCGACCACTTAGCGGGATTGCGCAGGCACAGGTTCAACCCGGACGACGTAGTCTTCGATCACGGGGTTGGCCAGTACCGACGAGGCGAGCCGCTCGATCCGGGCGAGGGCATCGGCATCCGCCGCGCCGTCCACCTCCAGTTCGAACCGCTTGCCCTGGCGTACCGAGACGATGCCGGTCACACCCAGCCGCGGCAACGCGGTGAGCACCGCCTGCCCCTGCGGGTCGAGGATCTCCGGCTTCAGCATCACGTCCACTACGACCCTGGCCATGGCGCACGAGCCTATCGTCGCTCGTCAGCCCGGACCACGGAAGCCCGGACCACGGAAGCCCGGACCGGGCATGCGTCCGGTGTGGGTGGGTCACTACCCTCGGACCTGTGTCGGCATCCGTAGCAGGGAGATCCGTGTCGTCGGAGGTGTCGACAGCGGACGGCCGTCTCCTGGCCGGCCACCTCGATGACCTGGCCGCGAGGTTCGCTGAGCTCGGCTCCGTACTGGTTGCCTTCTCCGGCGGTGCGGACTCGGCGTTTCTGCTCGCCGCCGCGGTTCGGGCGCTCGGTCCCGACCGCGTGGCAGCCGCCACCGCGGTCTCTGCCTCCCTGCCGCGGGCGGAGCTGCGGGCGGCGGCCGATTTCGCGGCGGATCTCGGGGTCCGCCATCTCACGCCGGCCACCAACGAGATGGGCCGCGACGGTTACCGGGCCAACGGGCCGGACAGGTGTTACTTCTGCAAGGCGGAACTCACCGAGACGTTGCGCCCACTCGCGGCTTCCCTCGGGCTTGCGCATGTGGTGACCGGCACGAATGCTGACGACGCGGTGGCCGGGTTCCGGCCGGGTATCGGCGCGGCGGCCGCGCGGGGAGCACGCACCCCGTTGTTGGACGTCGGTCTGAGCAAGGCCCAGATCCGTGCGGCATCCCGGTTGTGGGGGCTGCCGACCTGGGACAAACCGGCCGCCGCGTGCCTGGCAAGCCGGATCGCCTACGGCGTCACCGTGTCACCGGGGCGTCTCGCCCGCGTTGAGCTGGCGGAGGCGGCGTTGCGGGCGGCGCTGGACACCGCCGGCTTGGGCGTGCGCAATCTACGGGTTCGTGATCTTGGCGAGGTGGCGATGGTCGAGGTGGACGCCACCCATGTGCGGGCGCTGGCGGCGCGGCCGGAGCTGCTGACGGTAATCGAGGGTTTCGAGCGGGTGGAGATCGATCCCCGCGGTTTCCGGTCCGGCTCGATGAATGAGCTGCTACCCCGCCCTTGACATCAGGAAGTTCCCGCTGGGGCGGGGCCAGCCGCTGTTGTCTCCTCGGGTGGTTCTGTCTCCTCGGGTGGTTCTGTCTCGTCGGGTGGTTCTGTCTCGTCGGGTTGTTCTGTCTCGTCGGGTTGTTCTGTCTCGTCGGCCGGCGCGGGGGAGAGCACAGCGGCCACGATCGCGACGAGCGCGACCCCGAGGCCGATCGTCAATCCGCCCGCCGCCAGCACGTTCAACCAGGTGGGCCGCTCGGTGACACCGAAGAAGAAAGGGATGATGATGATCGCGGTGGCGACGAGGCCGACCGCGAAGAGGCTGGTCCCGATCCGGACGAGCATGTCCACCGTTCGTCCGCGCGTGTTCCCGGGGAGCGTGCGCGATACGGCCACGGATGGTCGTGGCGCCGTCAGCCGATCAGACCGGTGGGGTTGTTGGTAAGCCACACCGGCCAGCCTACGGATCGCCGGGTGATTCCTGCTGCCCACGCCGGCACGAGAAGCCGGTGGCCGGGTCGTCGTTGCCCGCCGGTTGGCCGTGATCGGGTACGAATAGGCGCGGATGACCGCTCACGGCCGTGTCCCCGGATAGCCTTGGAGACCTCGACATCTGACTGAACAGTCTCCCTTCGCCACGCAGAACGAGGTCGCCCGTGCCCACCGGCAGAGTCAAGTGGTTCGACGTCGACAAGGGCTTCGGCTTTCTCAGCCGTGATGACGGCGGTGATGTGTTCGTCCATAAGGGCGCGCTACCGCCAGGGGTGGAGAAGCTCAAGCCCGGCGACAGGGTCGAGTTCGGCGTTGCCGCGGGCCGAAAGGGCGATCAGGCGCTGTCGGTGCGGGTACTCGCGGCTCCGCCGTCGGTGGCGAAAGCCGCGGCACATGCGGCTCGGCGCAGCCCGGACGAGCTTCACAGCATGGTCGAGGATATGATCAAGCTGTTGGACGAGGTGCAGAACTCATTGCGTCGGGGGCGCTATCCGGATCGCCGGACAGCCCAGACAGTGGCCAAGGTCGTCCATGCGGTCGCCGATGAGCTGGAGGCTTGAGCGCTCGTCTCGGCGCTTGAGCCTGTTGCGGATCTTCGGTCCGGCGCTGGTCGAATCGGCCGGCGCCGCGGTCAGCGTGGCAGAGCTGGCATCGGCGGGACGAGCCCGGCGGTGGCCGCTCGTCCCAGCAGCGTCTCGATCGCCGTGTAGCCTTCGTCATCGAGTGACAGGGTGTAATTATTAACATACAGTTCGATATGGGCGTTCACGACCTCGGTGTCCATTTCCTGCGCGTTGTTCAGCACATAGGTCCGCGATGCCCGAGGGTCGGTGAAAGCCGCCGCGACGCTTGCCCGCACCGCGGCTGAGAGCGCGCTGCCGTCCAGCGCACGCCGGCCGAGGACGGCTCCCAGCGGGATGGGCAGGCCGGTTTCGGACTCCCACCAGTCGCCCAGGTCCGCCACAGCGGTGAGCCCGTAGGACGGGTAGGTGAACCGCGATTCGTGAATGACCAGGCCGGCGTCGTACCGCCCGTCGCGCACCGCTGGCATGATTTTTTCGAAGGGCAGGACGTCGATGCCGCCGACGCCGCGTCCCGCTGCCCACAGGCGGAACAACAGATAGGCGGTCGTGCGCATCCCGGGTATCGCGATACGCGCGCCGGACAGGTCGTCCCGGCCGGCGGTGACCACGAGTGGTCCACATCCGCGTCCCAGGGCGCTGCCCGCGGACAGCAGCTGGTAGGAGCCCAGCAGCCAGGGCAGAGCCGCGTAGGAGACCTTCACCAGGTCGTCGAGGCCGGCAACGGCGCGGGAGTTCAGCACGTCGATGTCCGCGAAGGTCACGGTGACCGGCGGTACGCCCGCAACGAGCCCGTGCGCCAGAGCGTGGAAGGCGAACGTGTCGTTTGGGCACGGCGAGATTGCCACGGACAACGGCGATGGCAGTGCTGACCGCGATGTCACCGTGTGCCGGCCCCGGGAGCCGGTTTGGCCGGCCCGGCGCCGCAGGCACTGCCGTCAGCGGCGGGCAGGACGCTGGCAAGCGTGTCGATGCCGGCGGCCAGACTGGCGGCGGCCGCGCTGAGCCCGGCGAGTGCCTCCGGCACGTCCCAATTCGACCGGTCACGATGACCGACCGCGTTGCTGACCGCGCGGACCTCGGCGAAAGGTGTGTCGAACGCCGCCGCGGCGACACCGACCGCGTAGCCTTCCATTGCCTCGGCGGCCGGGCCGAACCGCAGCGCCAGCGCCGCGGCCCGCCGCTCGGTCCCGGTGACCGTGGAGACGCTGAGTACGGGTCCGGTCCTGATTGTCCGTCCGGTGACCGCGAGCAGGGTGACGAGCCGCTCGACGACACTCTCACGGGGAATCAGCCTGGACGGCCCGAGGCCGAGCTGCTCCAGGCTCAGGAACCCGTCGGCTCCGCTGTTCGCGCTGGATGCCGATCCGGCGGGCGGCGGCTGCGATGCGGGTTTGTCCAGCGGGCCGTCGGCGCCCGCCTCGGCACCGAGATCCGCGGCGACCAGCGCGTCCGCGACGACCAGGTCGCCGATATCGGCGCGGCCGGCGAAACCGCCCGCGATACCGAGGGAGATGACCAGGTCGAACGGGTCACCCGAAGCACGGGCGATCGCCAGCGCGGTCGCGGTACCCGCCGCCGCGGCCGGACCGGCCACTCCGGCAGCCAGGACGGTCACCGAACCAGACCGGCGTCCCAGGTAGGGGCCGAGCCGTACCGCGGTCAGGAGCTGGCGGTCCCATGACGGCACCGAGCCGCCGCGGGACGACGCGGCGCCGGCAACCGTGGCCCGCGGCTGCCACATCCCCATCATTCCGGCGCAGACCGCGTCAGCCTCCGGGCTGACCGCGGTGACCAGCAGGATTCGGTTCATACGGACCCCGATGCGGGGACGGGTCCTGAGCGCGTCTCGACCATGAAGTTGTCGATCATGAACCTATGGGTGGATGACAAGACGGAACGGCCAGCTTCCGGACGCTTGGCTGGAGCTACCGCTTGGCGCCTGGAAGATGGTCAGGGAGGCCTCGCCCTGTCCTTCCGGCACGGTCAGGCGGTAGTGCGGATCGGTTATGGTGTTGGAAATCCGGGCGTCGTTGGACGCCAGGAAATATCCATGGCTGGCAACCGACTTCGGAACGTCGATGTTGATCGTCTCCCCGGGAGCGGCGTGCAGCACCGGGAGCTGGTAGCCGGCATCCTTGATCACCCTGCCGTCGCGCTCGTACTGGGCGGCGTGCGCCTGTACGAAGTTTCGACCAGCCTGCATGCTCACCAGCGGCGTTGGCCGGTCGCAGCCAGTGAGCACTCCGACGAGCGCGCCGAGGACAGGCAGCACGATCAGGCGTTGCCATCGGATGCGGGGAAGTAGCCGAGATACGGACACGGTCGGAGGTTATCGTTCAGCACGGGTCGGATGCCGCTCGGATCGCGATCTGGCGAGTGGGTTGTCGGTCTCAGCTGATGGGGCTATTCCATCGGCGGTCCGGGCAGCCTGTCCCGCGGTCGCTCGCGGGTCGCTCGCGGGTAGGCCGGGCTCGGGCGCATCACCGGGATCCGTTACGGCGTGTTCTGGAAGCCGTCGTTCGATCAGGGGGCCGCCTGGGGCGTGGCGAGCCGGACGGACGGCTTTCCGAAGCACACCCGAAGCACACCCTAGGACCGGACCGCGGTGTCCGGCAGCGTCGCCGCGTCTGGTAGCACCGCGGTGTCCTGGATGATCGCCGGGTGCCCGGCCGCGAGGGTTGCGCCCGCGGCTGGCCCGGCCCACCCCGGATTTTCCGAGCGTCCCCGACGGGCGCGGCTCGCGGCCCGTGCCCGGTACAGGGCCCGGGTCTCCACGAACATTGTGAGCAGGACCACCGCGGAGGCTGCCGCGAAGCCGAGCGTTCCCGGCATCTCGATCAGGCCGACCGCGGCGCCGGCGACCCACGCGAGCGCAATCGCGGTTTCCGAGCGGGCGAACGCGGAGTTGCGGGTGTCCTCGGCGATGTCACGTTGGATGATCGCGTCGAGGCCGAGCTTTCCCATTGAACCCGCCATGCTTGCCAGCAAGGCCGCCAGCAGCGAGGTGAGCCTTGTGTAGTTGATCGCGGCGCCGAGACAACCACCTGATGCCATCAGCAGCGACAGCATCAGCAGCGCCTCGGGCCGCCGGCGGCCCAGCCGCCCGCCGATGAACACGCCCAGGCCGCTGCCCACCCCCGCGCAGATCGCCAGCGCACCGAGCCAGAGATTGGTGCCACCGCTCGTCCGCAGCAGAAACGCCAGGTAGAAGGTGAGGAATCCGACCAGGCCGCGCAGCACCAGAGAAGCGCGGAGCGCGACCGGCAGGCCGCCCATGGCGCGCAGCAGGCGACTGGCCATGTTCCGGTGGCTGACGATTGCTCCCAGCACAAAGGCGCGTTTCTCACCGGCGGCGGAGTCGACGTGTTTGGGCAGATTGAATGCCAGCAGGACGCCGGTCATGTAGACGATCGCACAGACCCGCAGCACCCATGGGTAACCGACATGGGGAATCTTGGCGATGGTGAGGCCAAGCGGCGCTACCGCCGAGCCAGCCGCGATGTTCACCAGGGAGACCCGGGAGTTGATTTTCACGAGGGTCAGCTCCGGGGGCATGACGCGGGGGATCACCGCGCTGCGGGCCACCCCGAACCCACGGGAGAGCATGAGCAGGCCGAGCGCGAGGGGGTAGACGGCCACCCCGTGCTCGAGGGAACCGGCGAGCTGCCAGGCCAGCATGCCGCGGGCCAGGCAGATCGCGGCCAGCGCGGTGCGGCGGCCGTGGGCGAACCGGTCCAGCACTGGGCCGATCACCGGCGCCAGCAGGGTGAACGGCACCATGGTGATCAGTAGGTACATGGCGACCTTCGACCGGGCCTCGCCCGTCGGCACGGCGAAGAAGAGGGAGCCGGCCAGCGCCACCGTCACCAGCGCGTCCCCCACCGCGTTGACGACGGAAAGCTCGGTGAGGGCCGCGAGCCCCGACTGCTCGGCGCCGCCGCTGCGGCCGGACGCACGCAGCCTTCGAATCCCGCTGGTGACAGCACTGCCCACGTTCACCATCCAGAGTGTCCCCTCTCCCCAGGAGGACCACCGCGACCACGCGGCACACTTCCGGAACCTGTAGGCGACAATACGTACGTGGAGGCTCAGGATGTGCAGCGTGGCTCAGCGATAGCGACACCAACGGTAGCGTCGACATCGTCCGATCCGGGATCGTCCAGCCCGGGAACACCGACCTCGAAGCCATCTGCCGCGGATGGGAGCCGGGCTGATCCCCAGGCATCCGGGTCGCTGCCACGGACGAGCCGGGGCGTGTCGGCGCCCGCTGAGCCGGAGCCCCCGGAGCTGGCTGGGCGAGTGGCCCGGCCCCCCGCCTCGAAAACCTCGAAAACCTCGAAAACACCGAAAACACCGAAGGCCCCGCGGGCGGCCAAGGGGCCCAAACCGCCCGCGCTGGACGCCGCGTGCGCCACGGCTGTGGAGGAAGCCCGCGCCGCCGCGGTCACCGAGGCTGATGATCCGAGCTGTGTTGGCGAGCACCTCGGCGTCGAGGCGGAGGGCGAGCGTCTCGTCCTGCATCGCTTTGCGTGTACGGCCCGAGCCTATCCCGGTTGGGTGTGGACGGTGGTCGTGAGCCGCGCGTCGCGGATGCGGAAAGTCACTGTGGATGATGTTGTGCTGTTGCCCGGCGACGGCGCCCTGACCGCTCCGCAGTGGGTGCCGTGGTCGCAGCGGCTGCGACCGGGCGATGTCGGGGTCGGGGATCTGCTGCCGACCGCCGTGGACGACCCGCGGCTCACCCTGCGTCTCGGTGATGTTGAGGAGTTCGTCGACACCGACGCCTGGTATGAGATCGGGCTCGGCCGTCCGCGGTTGTTGTCCGTGCTGGGGCGTGACGATGCGCTTGCTCGTTGGTACGCAGGCGAGTCCGGCCCGGAGGCGTCTATCGCGCGGGTCGCTCCCGCAGCCTGTCAGACATGCGGTTTTCACGTTCGTCTGGCCGGTATTCTCGGCCGCGTGTTCGGGGTGTGCGCCAACGAGATGGCCCCGGATGACGGTCGGGTGACCGCCCTTGATCATGGCTGTGGGGCGCACTCGGAGGCGCTGGTCGCTCCCTCGGCGCATCCCGAGGCGGTTGTGTATGACGATGATCCGGGCGACCTGGAATCATCCGACCTGGAACTCATCGGTGTGTCGGCACACTCGCCCGGTTCGGTGCAAGACGATGGCGCTGGTGCGGTAACCGGCGACGGCGCCGGTCCAGAGCCCTACGGCCACTCCTGATGACAGCCTGGGTGTCCGTGTCATTTTTGTCGTTGTTGTCACGGTGGAACCACCGAGGCTGGGTGGCCGAGATCGGGTTGTCGCGGCCGGAACCTCCGGGAGGATGGACGACGTGACCGGCGTACCAACCGCGGTATCCACGAGCCAGGCCCTTGGCCTCACCGATGAGGAGTACACCCGGATCGTTTCCGCGCTGGGTCGACCGCCGTCCGATGCCGAGCTTGCCATGTACGCGGTGATGTGGAGCGAGCACTGTTCGTATAAATCTTCCAAAGTGCACCTGCGGCGCTTCCGTGACATACCCGCCGGTGACCGCATGCTCGTCGGTATGGGCGAGAACGCCGGGGTGGTCGCTGTTGGTGAGGGCCTTGCCGTCACCTTCAAGATCGAATCACATAACCATCCGAGCTTCGTGGAGCCGTACCAGGGCGCGGCCACCGGCGTCGGTGGGATCGTCCGCGACATTCTGACGATGGGCGCCCGGCCTGTCGCAGTCCTTGACTCGCTGCGGTTCGGCGACGCGGACGCGCCCGACACAGCGCGGGTGCTGCCCGGGGTGGTCGCGGGTATTGGTGGCTACGGCAACTGCCTGGGCCTGCCGACGATCGGCGGGGAGGTCGTCTTCGATCCGTCCTATCTGGGGAACCCGCTGGTCAACGCCTTGTGCGTGGGGGTGATGCCGGTCGGGCGGATACAGACTTCGGCGGCAGCCGGGGTTGGCAACGCGGTCGTCCTGCTCGGCGCGAAGACCGGCCGGGACGGTATCGGGGGGGTGTCGGTCCTGGCCTCGGCGACCTTTGACGAGGGCGGCGGACCGGCCCGCCGGCCGTCGGTGCAGGTCGGCGACCCGTTCACCGAGAAAATCCTCATTGAGTCCTGTCTGGAGCTGTTCGACCGCGGGCTGGTCGTGGCTATCCAGGATCTCGGCGGCGCGGGGCTGACCTGCGCGCTGACCGAGACAACCGCGGCCGGGCTCGCCGCCGGTGGTCCCGGCGGCATGGCGGTCGATCTCGACCTCGTCCCGTTGCGGGAGGCGTCGATGGCGCCGCACGAGATCCTGGCGAGCGAGTCCCAGGAGCGGATGCTCGCGATCGTCGCTCCGGACTCGCTGGCAGAGGTGCTCACGGTCACCGAACGCTGGGGCGTCCTTGCCACTCGGATCGGAAGTGTTACTGACAGCGGTCGTCTTGTCATCCGGTGGCATGGCGAGGTTGTCGTCGACGTGCCACCCGGTTCGCTTGCCGACGACGGGCCTGTGTACAATCGGCCGATCCGCAGGCCGGCGGATCTGGACGCGCTGCGGGCCGACGACCCGGCGGTGCTGCCGCGTCCGATCAGCGGAGACGACCTGCGCTCAACTCTGTTGGCTATGATTGCTTCATCGAATCTGTGTTCGAAGGCCTGGGTGACCGATCAGTACGACCGCTATGTGCAGGCCAATACCGTGCTCGCGCAGCCCGAGGATGCCGGGGTTGTCAGGCTCTCGGAGGAGACCGGTCTTGGCATCGCTCTGGCGACAGATGGTAACGGTCGGTATGCTCGGCTCGACCCGTTCACAGGCGCGCAGCTTGCCCTGGCCGAGGCATGCCGCAACGTGGCCGCCACCGGTGCCGTGCCGATCGCGGTCACGAACTGCCTGAACTTCGGTTCGCCCGAGGACCCGGAGGTCATGTGGCAGTTCGCCGAGGCGACCCGGGGGCTCGCGGAGGCCTGCCGCCACCTTGGCCTGCCGGTGACCGGCGGCAACGTCTCCTTCTACAACCAGACCGGCTCGATGCCCATCAATCCCACTCCGGTGGTCGGCGTCCTCGGCCTTTTTGACGACGTGGCCAGGCGTGTCGCGATCGGTTTCACCGACGAGGGCGACTCACTGCTGCTGCTTGGGGAGACCCATCCAGAGTTCGGCGGGTCCGAGTGGGCGTGGGTGTCGCACCGTCACCTGGGTGGGCAGCCGCCCGCGGTCGATCTCGCCGTGGAGAAGCTGCTGGCTGAGATCCTGGTTGCGGGTTCGCGTGACGGAATGCTGACCGCGGCGCACGACCTGTCCGACGGTGGTCTGGCGTCCGCTCTGGTCGAGTCGTGCCTGCGCGGGGGGCGTGGTGCCCGCATCGTCTTCCCCCGGGCCGCGGACGTGTTCACCGAGCTGTTCAGCGAGTCGGCTGGCCGAGCCGTGGTGGCCGTCCCCCGATCGGAGGAGCTGCGGTTCACCGACATGTGCGCTGCCCGCGGGCTGCCATGCCGGCGCATCGGCGTGGTGGACGGCGACACTCTCGACGTTCAGGACGCCTTCGCTATCAGCCTCGACGACCTCCAGAGGGCCCACTCGGCCACGCTGCCCGCGCTCTTCGGGGCTGCGGTCCCTGACAGCTGTCTGCCGTAACTCGCGCCATCTCGTGAGCGTTCCAGCCGAATGCGTTTCAAACATCGTCGCGGCTGTTGTGAGTATGTCAGAAATGACTTCCGCCGTGGTGCCGCATCAGATATTTCTGTCATAGCGGAGTAGTAGCGCCTGGTGACAGGGCAGCGTGAACCAGGCGTCCAGTCCTCAGGCGCCCGTGGGCGTTCTC